>DASUUL010000124.1:0-14307 GCA_036374115.1 Acidimicrobiia bacterium
CGGGCGAGCACCACCACCCCGACCACGATCGGGACGCTGCCCTCGACGAGCAGCGCCACGACCGCCGCCACCAACAGCACCCGGTCGGCGGTGGGGTCGAGCACCTTGCCGAGCTCGCTGCCCTGGTCGAAGTGGCGGGCGATCCACCCGTCCACCCAGTCGGTGGCGCCGAGCACCGCGAGCAGGATCGCGGCCGCGACCAACCGGTCCTCACCGAACAGGAGCCACAGGAACAGCGGCACACAGACCAACCGGCCTACCGAGATCAGGTTCGGAACGGTGAAGACCCGGTCCTGGCGGGTCCCGGTGGCGGTCATGGTCAAGAGCGTAAAGCCTGGCGGGCACTACCCCGGGGGCCCGCTCGGCGGTGCCGCGACGAGGCCGCCTCCGGAACGGACTCGGCATCGACCTGCGTCCCGCTCACGGCGGCCGCTCCGTGTGCCGGAACGGGCCGGGGCGAGACGCCGGCGACGCCGTGCTCACGCAACTCCCGCAGGAGCCGCAGGCTTCGGGTGCTCGTGCCGGTACCGCACGATGAAGTACGCCGGCAGCGCCACGATCAGGATCAGGAACACTGCGATCCCCCAAAGCGCGGGGTACTGCATCTCGTGCTTCTTCGCGTCGGTGAAGACCCATACTCCGACCAACCCGGCAATCAACAGGCCTACGAGTGATCCCATGTCGTTCACCTCCTCCCTCGCGCTCCCTCGCGCGACGTCTCTCGATACCGAGTGTGAACCCGTTCACGCGCGCGGGAAGGGCCGGAGGTCCCGGCCCGAAGGGGTCGTCCGGCCTCAGCCGTCCACCACGAACTGGGCCCGGGCGCGTTCGGCGACCATGGGCCTCAGGTAGTCGAGCACCCGCACGTGGTCGGGATGCTCCTGGTACGCCCGCCACCCGTCGGTGTCGGCGAACTCGGCCACGACGACGAAATCGAAGTTGCCCTCCCCCAGGCCCGCGTCGGGTCCGAACCGGTAGCGGCGCAGTTCCCCGATGACGGCGGGCAGCGCTGCCAGCATGTCGCGGAGGCGGGCGACCTGCTCGTCGGTGGTGCCCTCGACCCAGCGGAAGCAGGCGACGTGGCAGAGCATCGGCTACAGCAACCCCGCGTGCGCCCCGCCGTCGACCGGGATCGCCGTTCCGGTGAGGAAACGCGCCTGGTCGGAGCAGAGGAAGGCGGCGATGGCGCCGAAGTCGTCGGGACGGCCCAGCGTCCCGGCCGGGATCCCGGCGGCGGCCCCGGTCGGGTCGCCGCCCCGGAGGTCGCGAACGCGCTCGGTGTCGTGGAGACCCGGCTGGAGCGAGTTGACCGTCACGCCGTCGGCGGCGACCTCGCGTGCCAGCGTCTTGAGGAAACCGGTCGCGCCCGCCCGGGCGGTGTTGGAGAGGATCAGCTCGGCGATGGGCTGGCGCACCGCGATCGAGGTGATCGCCACCACGCGTCCCCACCCCTGGGCCTGCATGGCGGGTACGGCCGCATCGCACATGGCGATCACGGAGAGGCAATTCAGCTCGATCGCGGTCTGGTACTGGGCGAGCTCGGTGGTGGCGAACGTGCCCGCGGGCGGCCCGCCGGCGTTCGTCACCAGGATGTCGACGCCGCCCAGGGCATCGGCGGCCGCCCGTACGAACGCCGCCGCCGAGGCCGGCGTGCCGACGTCGGCGACGAGCGGAACCGCACCGTTGCCGGCCCGGCGAGCCGCCTCGTCGATCGTCTCGCGGTGACGACCGCACATCGCCACGCGGACGCCCTCGGCGGCGAGCGCGGTGGCCACGCCGAAGCCGAGGCCCCGGCTCGCCGCGGCCCCCGCCGCCCGCCGCCCCCCGATCCCGAGGTTCATCCCCCCATCCGTTCAGCGAGCATGGATCGGCCCCTCCGTGTCGCGCAGCGACGGCGCCGCCCGGCCGGTCCGGCACGCGATGATCTCGGCGCAGATCGCGATGGCCGTCTCCTCGGGCGTCCGGGCCCCGAGGTCGAGCCCGATCGGCGCCATGACGCGCTCGATCCCGACCGGATCGACTCCCGCCTCCCGGAGGCGCCGCACCCGGTCGGCATGGGTCCGACGTGAACCCATGGCGCCCAGATATCCCGCGTCGGTTCCGAGGGCGGCCACGATCGCGGGGACGTCGAACTTGGCGTCGTGGGTCAACACGCAGATCGCGTCGCGGGGCCCGAGCTCCGAACCGACCTTCGCGAGGTGGCGGTCGGGCCATTCGTTCACCACGTCGTCGGCGTCCGGGAAGCGCGCCCGGGTGGCGAACACGGCACGGGCGTCGCAGACCGTGACCCGGTAACCGAGCAACTTACCCGCCGTCACCAGCGCGGCGGTGAAGTCGACGGCGCCGAAGATCACCATCCGCGGGGGCGGCGCGAACGACTCGATGAACACCGCGATCACCCGCTCGCGCGCCTCGCCGTGTGCGCCGTAGTGCCGCGTCGAGGTGAGGCCTGCCTCGAGCTCACCGCGCGCATCGCGCGCTACCACCCGGTCGAGGTCGGGGTCACCGAGGCTGCCGAGGGGTGGCTCGTCCGTCCGCACGAGCAGCTTGGCGCCGACCTGCGGCCCCTCGGTCACCGTGGCCAGCGCGACCGGCCGCTCGGCTCGCAACGCGTCGCGCAGGGTCTCGTAGAGCGGTGCGTCCACGCTGTCGGCTCCGCTACCAGTCCAGGGGTTCGACGAAGACGTGGACGGTGCCGCCGCAGGTGAGCCCGACCGCGAACGCCTCGTCGTCGGAGTACCCGAAGCTCACCACCCGGCGCGGTCGCCTGCCGTCGAGTACCGCGAGTGCCTCTTCGACGACGGCGCCCTCGACGCACCCACCCGACACCGACCCGGCCACCTCGCCGGCGTCGTTGACGGCCATCGTCGCGCCCGGGTCGCGTGGACCGGAGCCCTCGACGCCGACCACGCGTGCCACCGCCACCCGGCGTCCGGCCGCCCGCCAGCGCTCGATGTCGTCGAGCACCTCCTTCATCTCGCGATCACCTCCATCAGGCTCTCGAGCGAGGCCAGGGAGTGCCCTTCCACGAACTCGTCGACGTAGGGCAGCGCCGCCGCCATGCCGCTCGCCAAGGGAAGGAACCCCGGCGACGCCTTCAGCG
This sequence comes from Acidimicrobiia bacterium, assembly GCA_036374115.1. Taxonomy (GTDB): domain Bacteria; phylum Actinomycetota; class Acidimicrobiia; order IMCC26256; family JACDBD01; genus JACDBD01. Next base: position 3,104 of record DASUUL010000124.1, read on the forward strand.
GGTTCACCCAGACCACCCGGTAGGCCACTCGCGAGAGACGAGCCATCTGCTCGCGCAGCGCATCCGGGTCACCCCGGTCCCATCCGTCGGACAGGATCACGACGACCGCGCCGCGCGCCATGCCCCGCACACCCCAGCGGTCGTTGAACTCACGCAGTCCGGCGCCGAGGCGCGTGCCGCCCGACCAGTCGGGTACCCGGTCGCCGGCGCGAGCGAGCGCGGCGTCGGGGTCGCGAGCCGACAACTCTCGCGTGAGACGAGTAAGACGGGTGCCGAACGCGAACGCCTCCACCCGGCGGCCGCCGGCTACGGCGGCGTGGAGGAAGCGCATCAGCGCCCGTGCGTACGGCTCCATCGAACCGCTGACGTCGCACAGCAGGACGACGCGGCGCGGCCGTTCGCCCGGGCCCAGGAACGATCGCTCGATCGGTTCGCCGGCGGCCCGCAGCGACCGCCGGACGGTGCGGCGGAGGTCGGGACGCGCTCGCGACCCGCGGGCGCGCTTCATGCGCCGCAGTCGACGTGAACGCCGCAGAGACCCCGCGAGCCGAACGTCGCGCATCGCCCGACGCGCCTCCTCGAACTCCGCGCTCGTGTAGAGCGCGAAGTCGCGCTCACGGAGGATCTCGGCCGGGCTCCAACGCACCGCCTGCACCTGGTCGACGGCCGGGCTCGGTCCGGCCTCGGCGGAATCGGGTGAATCGAGCGCGAGCGCGACGGTCACCGCGGCCTCGGGGGCGTGCTCGACGACGCCCCCAGCCGTTCGACGCTCCCAGACCGCCGCGAACGCGCGGTCGTACGCGCCGACGTCCTCGGGCCGGTGGATCAGCGTGGCGCGGCCTGCCCAGTACACGGGCGCCCGCTCCCCCATCCCGGCGGCAACGAGCGCTTGCGCGTACGCCACCGTGCTCCCGGCACTGACGTCCACCCCGAGTCCCCGCAGCACGCGCACGAGCATCACCGCCCGCCGATCGACCCCGCGCTCACCCGCGGCCGGCTCAAGCACCGTCAGCCACCGTGCGCGGCCGCCACGATCGTCTCGAGCCCGTCGGAACGGACCCGCTCCTGGTCCTCCCGATATTTGAGGATCGTGCCCAGGGTGACGTCGACGGCCGCGTCGTCGATCACCTCGCGCCCCAGCGCTGCCAGCGCCTCGGCCCAGTCGATCGTCTCGGCGACCCCCGGCGGCTTGTAGAGCTCGACCGTCCGCAGCGCCTCCACCGCCCGGGCGACCTGGCGGGCGAGCTCGGCAGGGACGCGGGGCGCGCGGAGCCGCAGGATCGCGAGCTCCCGCTCGAAGTCGGGGTGATCGATCCAGTGGTACAGGCAACGGCGCTTGAGGGCGTCGTGCACGTCGCGGGTCCGGTTCGACGTCACCACGACCACCGGGGGGACCCCGGCCCGGAAGGTGCCGAGCTCGGGCACCGTGATGGCGTAGTCCGACAGGATCTCGAGCAGGAACGCCTCGAACTCGTCGTCGGCACGGTCGACCTCGTCGACCAGCAAGACCGGCGGGAGGTCGCCCTCGTACGCGATCGCTCGCAGCAACGGGCGTCGCACCAGGAAGCGCTCGGAGTAGAGCTCGTCCTCGACGATCGCGTCGCCGCGTGCCTCGACGGCGCGCAAGTGCAGCAGCTGGCGCGAGTAGTCCCACTCGTAGACGGCTTGGCCGGCATCGATCCCTTCGTAGCACTGGAGTCGGACGAGCTCGCCGCCCGTCCACCGGGCGAGCACCTTTGCGACCTCCGTCTTGCCGACGCCGGCTTCGCCCTCGAGGAGCAGCGGTCGCGGCAATGTCAGCGCCAGGAAGATGGCCGTGGCGAGACCCTCGTCGGCCAGATACTGGTGCTCGGTGAGGGCGCGGCGTACCTCCTCGACCGACGACGCGGGTGTCTGCATCCGAACGATCGTACTGCCCGCGGTGCTCCCGGCCCGTTGTCACGGGCTGGGAGGCGCCCCGCGCGTCTACAGGCCGAGCGCGGCGCCCTCGGCGCGTGGATCGGTCGCGATCGCATAGCCACCTCGTGTGCGCAGGATGGCGTGCGCGTGCCCCATCCCGGAGTCGAGGGCGCGGGTCTCGTTGACGGCATGACCGCGCGTCCGCAGATCGTCGAGGACCGTACCCGGGAACCGCCGTTCGATCATGAGCTGGCCGGCGGCGGGCTCGACCCGCCACCGCGGCGCGTCGATCGCCGGCTGCGCGTCGGCGCCGTCGTCGACCAGGTGGGCCATGAGCTGCAGGTGCACCTGCGCCTGGGCGTCACCGCCCATGCTGCCGAAGACGAGCCACGGTTCGCCGTCGCGCAACGCCATCGCGGGAATGAGCGTGTGCATCGGGAACTTGGAAGGGGCGAGCGCGTTCGCGCGGGTCGGATCGAGCGTGAACGACGATCCGCGGTTGTTGAGGTTGATCCCCCACTCGGGCACGTGCACGCCGGAGCCGAAGGCGAGGAAGTTGGATTGGATCAGGCTCACGAGGACGCCGTCGCCGTCGGCGGCGCACAGATAGGCGGTTCCCCCGGGGGTGCCGGCGCCGTGCACGGTGGCACGGGCCCGTTCCGGGTCCAGGAGGTCTCGGCGCGCCTCCACCCACTCGTCCGCGAGCAGCTCCGCCGGCGACAACTCCATCACGGCAGGATCGGTGACGTACTGCTCGCGGTCGGCGAGCGCGAGCGTCATCGCCTCCACGAGGAGGTGCTCGCGCTGTGCCCCCGCGGGTGGGAGGGGCGCACCGTCGACGATGCGCAGCGCCTCGAGCGCGGTGACGCCCTGTGTGGGCGGCGGCAGCTCGGCGATCTCGACGTCGCGGTAGGGGGCTCGCAGCGGGGCCACGAAGGAGCCGACGTGCGAACCGAGGTCGGTCGGCGCGAGGGTGCCGCCGGCGGCGTGCACCGCCGCGCTGATCGCCTCGGCGACGGGGCCGCCGTAGTAGCCGGCGGGGCCCTCGGCTGCGAGCCGGTCGATCGTGCGAGCCAGTGCCGGCTGGCGCAGCACCGCGCCCGTGGCGACGCCGCCGTAGACCGCGAGCCACGGCGGGAAGTCGGCGTAGAGGTGGCGGCATCCCTCGAAGATCTCGCCCGCGGGCGCTGTGACCTCGAACCCCTCGAGCGCGTACCGGCGCGCCCGCGCCGCGAGCTCGCCGAACGACCGGGTGCCCCACCGCTCCAGCAACGCGAACCAGCCGGCGGGCGCCCCCGGCACGGTGACGGTGTGGGCACCCAGCACGGGCATCGTGGGCGACTCGGCCGCCACCGCGTCGAGCGAGATCCCCGCCGGCGACCGGCCCGATCCCAGATAGCCGTGGAGCCGCCCGTCCCACACGATCGCGAAGAGGTCGCCGCCGTACCCGCAGAAGTACGGCGCGACGACACCGAGGGTCAGGTTGGCGGCGACGGCGGCGTCGACCGCGTTGCCACCGTCGGCGAGCACGGCCAGGCCGGTCGCCGACGCCAGGTAGTGCGGCGTCGCCACGCCTCCCTGCGTGAAGCGCCTGGCCTGCGGGAACCGCCTGGCCTCCGGCATGCCGGTGAGGCTAGGCCCCGACGCACCGGCGCGGGGCCCGACGGCTGCGATGCTGATGGCGTGGCCGCGTCCCGAGGGCATCGGATCCTTCCCCACACCGCCGACCTGATCATCGAGGCGTGGGCGCCCACGCGGACCGCGTGCATGGAGGAGGCGGTGCTGGGCCTGGTGGGAGCGTTCGCCGACACGTCGAACGCCGACGCCGCCGAGCCCGTGGCGCTCGCCCTCGACCCCGCCCGTGACGACGACCTCCTCGTCGCGCTGCTCGAGGAGGTGCTCTACCTCGTCGAGGTTCTGGGTGTCGTGCCGTCGGCAGCGGCCGTCACCGAGCGCGACGACGGCGGGCTCGGTGGGTTCTTCGACGTCGTGCGCGTCGGACAGGTCGAGGAGGTCGGAGCCGCACCCAAGGCCATCACCCGCGGTGACCTCCGGTTCGGGCCCCGTCCCGACGGCACGTGGTCGTGCCGGGTCACCGTGGACGTGTGACGCCGCCGAGGCGCCTCACCCCTTGACGACGCCGGCCGGCCGCAGCCGCGCGACTTGCCGGGCGAGGCCGGCGCGCTCGCACGCCAGCACCACCGCGTCGACGTCCTTGTAGGAGAACGGCGCCTCCTCGGCGAGACCCTTCCACGAGCGTGACCGCACGGCGATGCCCCGGGCCTCGAGCTCGTCGCGCAGGGCCCGGCCGCCGATCCGCTTCCGGGCGGCGGTGCGGCTCATCCTGCGGCCGGCGCCGTGCGCCGTCGAGTGGAACGCTCCCCCACCCTCCACGCCGACCAGCACGTGCGAGGCCGTCCCCATCGATCCGGGGAGGATCACCGGCTGGCCGGTCGCCCGGAGGGCGTCGGGCAGCTCGGGGTGACCGGGAGGGAGTGCCCGCGTCGCACCCTTGCGGTGCACGCACAGCAGCATCGACTTCCCTCCGACGTCGTGACGTTCGAGCTTGGCGAGGTTGTGCGAGACGTCGTAGAGCAGCCGGAGGTCGCCGCCGGCGGCGACGCGTCGGAAGGCCTCCCGGGTCGCGTGGGTGAGGAGCTGGCGGTTCGCTCGCCCGTAGTTCGCCGCCGCCGTCATCGCGCCCAGGTACGCCTCGCCCTCGGGTGAGCGCACGGGTGCGCAGGCGAGCTGCTTGTCGGGCAGGGCGATACCGTATCGAGGCATCGCGTCCTGCATCACGCGCACGTGGTCGGAGCAGATCTGGTGCCCGAGCCCCCGTGATCCGGAGTGGATCATCACCACGATCCGGCCCCGCTCGAGCCCGAACGCCGCCGCCGTGGGTTCGTCGTACACGTCGTCGACCGCCTGCACCTCGAGGAAGTGGTTCCCGGATCCGAGGCTGCCGACCTGCCCGAGCCCGCGCTCGAGCGCACGCTCGCCCACCTGGTCGGCGTCGGCCTCGGCGAGACGGCCGTAGTCCTCGGTGTGTTCGAGGTCGGCGGCGTCGCCGTAGCCGCGCTCGACCGCGAAGCGCGCCCCGTCGGCGAGCACCCTCGACAGCTCCGCCCGGGACAGGTGCCAGACGCCGCCCTTCCCCATCCCGCGCGGGATCCCGCGGTCGAGCGCGTCCATCAGCGCCGCTTTCGCCGGCACGAGGTCCTCGTGCTCCAGGTCGGACACCAGCAGGCGCACGCCGCACGAGATGTCGAAGCCCACCCCACCCGGCGACACCACCCCTCCGTGCTCGACGTCGGTCGCGGCCACGCCCCCGATCGGGAAGCCGTAACCCCAGTGCACGTCGGGCATCGCGTACGCGGCCTCGACGACACCAGGGAGCATGGCGACGTTCTCGGCCTGCTCGAGGGCGCGATCGGCCTCGACGTCGGGGAGCAGCTCCCGCGAGGCGAACAGGACCGCGGGTACGCGCATCCCGTCGTGGGGCTCGATGCGCCACCGGTACGGCGTCTCCTCCACGAGCGCGGGGCGACCCATCCCTCAGTCGCCTGCGGAGAGGTCGACGTCGTAGGCCTCGTACACGAGCTCGGCGCCGCGACTGCGGTGCTCGAACAGCCCGTGCATGAGCTCGAGCAGGACCGCGCGGGTCTCGTCGACCTCGTCGGCGTCGCGGGCGTCGGCGAGGCGCACCTCCGCGGCCGCGAGCGCGTCGGAGAGCGCCTGGTGGTCGGCGCGCAGCCGCTCGACGGCGTGCGCGAGCCTCGGCTCCCGGTCGAGAATCTCGGCGAAGAGCCCGTCGTCGCCCTCGGTGCCGCCGAGGTGCGCCCGCCACGCCGCCGCCAGCTCGCCGAGGCGCTCCCCGACCACCGCCGACCACGCCTCCACCCGGCCCCGCGCCGGCACGCTCATCGCCCGCTCGAGACCGAGCATCGCCTCGTAGAGCACGTCCCGGCGAGCACGGACGGACGCCAGCGGATCGGTGGGCTCGGGTTCGCTCATGCTCCCCGTTCTACCCAGCCGACGAGGGCCGTGCCGGGGTTTGCGGATCCGAGCCGGCGGCAATGATATGTGTGAGTCATACATCTAGCGTTCGGAGGTCTGCCATGGCGACGGCGACAGGCGCGTTCGAGATCCGCTCGTGGGACGAGCAGGCGTCCTGGGAAGGCGCCGACGGGCGGAAGCTGTCCGAGGCCCGGGTGAGCCAGGCGTTCAGCGGCGACGTCCGGGGTCACGGCGACGTGCAGTACCTGATGTGTTACCGCGACGACGGCACGGCCCGCTTCGTGGGCCTCACCCGGGTGGAGGGCTCGCTGGGTGGCCGGGAAGGCAGCTTCGTCGTGGAGTCGATCGGCGACTTCGACGGCGCCCGGGCGTCCGGTACGTGGTCGGTCGTTCCCGGTTCGGCGACCGACGCGCTCGCCGGGCTTGGTGGCGAGGGCCGCTTCGACGCCCCGATGGGGTCGCAGGCGTCGCTGCACCTCGACTACCGGCTCGACTGAGCGGCGGATGAGCGACGCGGGCGAGTTGCAGGCGGAGAACCTCCTCGGGGCGCTCTGCCTCGCGATCGACGACCGGATGCGCGACGCCCTCACCGACGCCGCCGGCCAGGCGGCGTCGGCCGGCGTCGCGTTGTCCGCGCTCCACCACTTCCTCGGGTCGCCGACCATCGAGCTCCTCCGCCAGGTGCTCGGCCTGACCCACTCGGGCACGGTCCGCCTCGTCGACCGGCTCGAGGCCGTCGGGTACGTCCGCCGCGGCCCCGCCCCCGACGGCCGGGCGACCACGGTGTCGTTGACGGCGGCCGGCCGCCGCGCGGCGACACGGGTGACCGCGGGTCGTCGGGCCGTGCTGCGTGACGCGCTCGGGGCCCTCTCCCCCACGGAACGGCGCCGGTTCGGCGAGCTCGCCGGCCGCGTCCTCGCCGGCATGGTCCGGCCCGCGGGCGCCACCCGCTGGATGTGCCGCCTGTGCGACACGGCCGCGTGCGGCCGCGCGCAGGGTCGCTGCCCGGTCGCGACCGCGGCGGGGCTCCGGCCGGCTCCGTCCGGTTAGGGCGTGAGCTCGCGGAGGTCGGGCAGCACCGTGGTGGCGAAGTCCTCCACGTGCGCCCGGCCCTCGGACGGCCACCCCGCGATGACGAGCCCGAAGCCGCGCCCGGCGAGCTGCTCGGCCTCGCGCCGGACGTCGCTCCACGGCCGGGAGAGATCCAGCCACGCCGCCCGGACGATGCCGGCCGGGTGGCGACCCGCGTCCGCGGCCAGGTCGTCGAGGAGGCGCGACTTGCGCGTCAGCTCGTCGACCGAGCCGAACGCGTGCCACCCGTCGGCGTGGCGCGCCACCAGGGGCAGCATCCGGCGCTCGCCGCTCGCCCCGATCCACAACGGTGGCGTCGGCGACTGCACCGGGCGAGGACGGAGGGACGCGTCGTCGACCGTGAAGTGGCGCCCGTGGAACGAGAACCCGTCGGTCGTGAGCAGGCCCCGCAGGATCGTGAGCGCCTCGTCGAGCATCTCGATCCGCTGGGGCGTCGGGGGGAACGGGAAGCCGAGCTCGCGGTGCTCCTTCTCGTACCACGCCGCCCCGAGCGAGAGCTCGAGCCGGCCCTCCGAGGCGTGGTCGACCGTGATCGCCTCGGCCGCGAGCAGCGACGGATGGCGGTACGTGACGCCGGTGACGAGCAGGCCGAGCCGAACCCGGGTGGTGAGGCCCGACAGCGCCGCCAGCATCGTGTAGCCCTCGAAGCACTCGCCGGGGCCGCTGCCGTACATCGGTTGGAAGTGGTCGAAGCCCCAGATGCTGTCGAATCCGGCCGCGTCAGCGAACGTGGCCCGATCGGCGATCTCGCTCCACGGCATGCGCTGTTGCGCGATGTCGATTCCCACTCGCACGGCCGACATCCTCCCGCACTCTCGCCCGGTCCGGCGAGACGGTCCACCGCGTCGATCAATCGGCGAAGCGGGCGAGGATCGGGCCGGCCGCCGCGAGCAGCAGGACGTAGCCCGCCGCCAGGCTCCCGAGATCGCTGTCGACTCCGGCGGCGGCCCCGATGCCGGCGATCACGATCGAGAACTCCCCCCGGGCGATGAGTGCCGTCCCGGCGCGGACCTGCCCACGCCGACCGACCCCCGCGCGGCGTGCCGCCCACGTCCCGGTCAGGAACTTCGTGGCGGCGGTCGCGACCGCGAGCGCGAGCGCCGGGAGCAACCACGAGACGACCCTGCCGGGATCGATCTGGAGCCCGAAGAACAAGAAGAAGAGCGCGGCGAACAGGTCGCGCAGGGGATCGATGAGAGCGGTCGCACGCGCTTGCACCGGCCCCGACAGCGCGATCCCGACCAGGAACGCGCCCACGGCCGCCGAGATCCGCAGCTCCTGCGTTGCGCCGGCAACCAGCAAGGTGAGCCCGACGACGCCGAGCAGCAGGGCCTCGTTCGATCGCGCCGCGAGCAGCCGATTGAGGACGTGCGCGTACCGCAACGCGCCGATCAGCACCGCGAGGAGCACGGCGACGGCGATGGCAACGGCGAGAACGGCGCGTCCGACGCTGCCACCGAGCAACACGGCGCCGAGCAGGGGCAGATACAAGGCCATCGCCAGGTCCTCGAGGACGAGGAGCGACAAGACGGAGGGGGTCTCGCGGTTCCCGAGCCAATCGAGGTCACGCAGGACCTTCGACACGATTCCCGACGAGGAGATGTAGGTGATCCCGGCGAGCAGGAGCGTCTCCTTCGCCCCGAACCCCAGCACCACGGCCGCGACCACACCGGGGGTCGCGTTCAAGACGACGTCGACGAGACCGGCGCGAGTCCCGGCGCGGAGCGCGTGCTCGAGCTCGTCGGCCCGGTACTCGAGCCCGAGGGTCAGGAGGAGCAGGACGACGCCGATCTCGGCTGAGATCTCGACGAAGTCCTCGCTCAGGTCGAGCTGCGCGACTCCCCCCGCGCCGAAAACCAGGCCGGCGGCGAGGTACAGGGGGATCGGGCTGATCTCCAGCCGATCGGCGACCCGAGCGAGCAGGGCGAGGCCGAAGACGACCGCGCCGAGCTCCAAGAAGACGACGCCGCTCATGGGGCACGAACGCCCGGCCGACTGGGCCCGCGCGCCGGGTCAGCGCCACTGTGAGGGCGGCGTTCCTCCGGACCGATCACTCCCCCAGGAGCTCGCTTCCGAGTTGCGCCACACCGTCGGGCTGGCCGACCGCGACCAACCGGTCCCCGGGGAGGATCCGGGTTTCCGCGCCCGGGGCCGGGATCGTGTCGCCACCGCGGAGGATCGCCACCACCGAGACACCGGTGCGTGTGTGCACCGCGGCGTCTTGGAGGGTTCGCTCGGCCCAGCGCGACCCGGGGTGCACCTCCAACCAGTCGATGGTGAGGTCCTCCAGCTGGAGCTGCATCGAGGAGAGGTGCGCGGTGATCCGTGATGCGCCCAGGAGCTCGACGAGCGTCGACGTCTCGTCGGAGTTGAGGCTGAGCGTGGTGCGGCACCGGTCGGGGTCACGCGGATCGTCGTACACGAGAATCTCGCGGCGCCCGGAGCGGTGGACGAGCACAGCCAGCCGGCTCCCGTCCGAGGTTTGAAAGTCGAACCGTGTCCCCACGCCGGGGAGCTCGGTCTCGCGCACTTCCGACACCGTCATCGACCTCCTCTGCAGACCGAGCCGGGGTGCCTTCGGTATCTCGGGGCCCGGGCCCGCTGCTGCCAGGACGTGTCTGTTCTAGTCCTCCACAGGGGATCGGCTGACCCGTTGGGTCACGGATGCCGCTCCGAGTGGCTCGAGTGACCCAACGCCGTCGGCAGCGCGGCCCGGTGTCCGAGCGGCTGCTCGCCATCCACCTCCGTGGAGGGCGACGACGTGGGTTGGTGGCGCTCCATGGAGGGGTTTCGCGAGCCCGGGGGTCACGCCCAGGCGATCACCACCATCCCGTTGCCCTCGCGCACACCGGTCTGGAAGGCCGAGCCGGGCGGACCGAATCCCGACCCGCCCCCACCGCCGCCTCCTCCGGAGGCGTCCAGGGTCGGCGCCGAGAGGGCCGGGTTGTCGCCCGCACCACCGCCGAAGAGGCCGCCGCCACCGCCACCGGCGGAGACCATCTCCGAGATCGTGGCCGTGCACGACGGGTGTGCACCCCCGCTTCCCCCTTCTCCCTGGTCACCCGCGTCACCACCGGCGCCGGGCGCGGTTTGCGTCCCGCCGGCGCCGGGCAGGCCGCCGTGCCCGCTCTCGCCGGCGAGGACCGGCGGACCCAGGTCGCCGAGCCCGGCGTGACCCCCGGTGGCGCCTTCTTGACCGGGGCACACGCTCCGAGGGCGAGGCCCGCCACAGCGAGAGGGACTGCGATGCGGACCAGAGCTGCGCGCATGGCCCGACTCTGACCGACCGGGCGCCGCTCGACCTGAGTAGTCGAGAGCCATATTGCGCGCCCGACCTCGAACTGACCCACGACCATCCGCCACGACCACGTCGACCACGACCGGAACCCTCCGTCACCATCTCAGGTCATTTCCTGCATCTCCTGCATACTTGTCACACCCGGCGGGTACGATACGAACGTACGTTTGCCCGAGCAGGAGCGCCCTGATGGGGAACCTCCGATCCGCCGTCGACGAGCTGGCGGCCCTCGATCCCGACGAGATGGGGCCCGAGGCCGCCGCCGACGAGCTGCTCGAAGACCTCCGGCAGCGGGACCGCCTTGACGCCCGCATCCAGCGGCTGCTCGCCCGCGTCGACCGCTCGGGGGTGTGGGCCGACGACGGCTCGGTCTCGACGCGCGCGTGGCTGCGCCGGCATGCGCGCATGGCTGCCGGCGAGGCGTCCGATCGGGTGCGCACCGCGCGCCGCCTCGACGACATACCTGCGACCGCGGCCGCCTTCGCCGCCGGCGACATCAGCTACAGGCACGTGGCGGTCGTCGCGCGCGCGGTGGAGACGAGCCCGGCGTGCGCGGGCACCGTCGAGGAGGCCGAGCCGATCCTGGCCGACTTCGCCCTCGACCACGACCCGGCCGCGCTCGGGCGGGTGGTCGAGCACTGGCGACACCGCGTCGACGCCGACGCGTTCGAACGGGGCGAGCAGGAGCGCTTCGACCGGCGCCGCTTGCAGATCTCGAGCCTCCTCGACGGCATGCACGCGCTCGACGGGCTCCTCGACGCCGAGGGCGCCGCGGTCGTGCGCACGGCGATCAACGCCTACGACCGCCCGCTCCCCGACGAGCACCGCACCCCCGGCCAGCGGCGGGCCGACGCGCTCGTGGAGCTCTGCCGCCAGTCGCTCGACCGGCGCGAGCTCC
>DASUUL010000125.1:0-14610 GCA_036374115.1 Acidimicrobiia bacterium
CCGCCTGAGCCGACGCGTCGTCCGCCTGCTGCGGCGCGGTTTCGGCCGTCGCGGTCGTCACCGCAGCCGGCTCCGACCACCCCTCGCGGCGCCGAGCGCCCCGGGCGGCGCGGCGCTTGCGCTGCTCCGCCCGCTCGCGCCGACGCGCCTCGGGATCGTCGGGCTCGCGGTCGAGCTCCTCGGCGTCTTCCACGCCCTCGGACTCGTCGACGTCGTCGGCAGTGGCGACAACCTCCGCAACGGGCCCGTTGCCGCCGTTGCGCTCCCGCCGGGTGCGCCCGGGCTGCTCGTGCTCGGTCTCGGTGGCGTCCTCGCCTCGCAGCTGGCCGAGCGCGGCGTGCAGCAGCTCCACGCCCTCCTTGAAGTGCGTCTCGGGAGCGCCTGGTTCGGGCTCCGATGCGTCGGGCGCGGGAACTTCTTCGGGGGCGTCGAGCGTGTTCGGGCCCCTGGCCCCGGTCAGAGCCCGCCGTCGTCGCCTCATGAGGCGCACATGCTAGGCCGCCCGGTGCTCGTTTGACCATCTTTCGTGCAGACGCCTCAGAAATGACGAGGTCAGGCGGGGTCGAGGCGCAGCAGGCCATCTCCTTGGGAGAGCACGTAGAGCTCGCCCGAGCGGTCCTGCCCGAAGGCGGCGATGTTCGCGGCGCCCACGTCGAGAAACCTCTCGGCGACCACCGCGCCGCCTTCCTGCACCAACGCCCGCAGGTCGCCTTCGCAGTAGTCGGCGAACACGTAGGCCCCGGTGAGGTCCGGGATCGCCTCGCCCCGGTACACGTAGCCGCCGGTCACCGCGCAGCCCTCGGCGGGGTTGGGGTACTCGAAGATCGGATCGACCGCCCCGGGCGGGCGTTCGCCACGGAACTCGTGCGTGCCCTCGCGCTGGGGCCACCCGAGGTTGGCGCCGGCCGCCGAGCCCGCCGGCAAGTAGTCGATCTCTTCCCAGGCGTTCTGACCGACGTCGCCGATCCAGAGGTCGCCCGTCTCACGGTCGAACGAGAACCGCCACGGGTTCCGCAGGCCGTAGGCGTAGATCTCGGGGAGGCCGCCGCCCGCGGCGAAGGGGTTGTCGGCCGGCACGGTGTACGCGGCGCCCTCCGTGGCTCGCGGGTCGATCCGCAGGATCTTCCCCAGCAGCGTGTCGAGCGACTGGCCGTTGCCCTCGGGCGCGTGCCCCGGGCCCTGGTCGGCTGCGGCGCCACCGTCACCGAGCCCGATGTAGAGGAGACCGTCGGCATCGACCACCAGCTGACCGCCGTTGTGGTTGGACTGGGGCTGGTCGAGCGCCAGCAGCTCGCGGGCCGTGCTCGGGTTGGCGGTGCCGTCGGCCATCGCGTACTCCTCGACCCGCGTGTCGCCGTCGCTGTCGCTGTAGTGCACGTAGAGATGGGTGCCGTCGGGCGAGAACGCGAGACCCAGCAGCCCGCGCTCGCCACCGGTGGCGACCTGCCCGGTGAGGTCGAGCACGGGCTGGGGGTCGAGTGCCCCGTCGCGCACCGCCACCACCCGACCGGCGCGTTCGGTGACGTACAGCGCGGTATCGCCCTCCCGGACCGCCATCGCGGTGGGGGCCTCGATGTCGGCGACGGGTGTCAACGTCACCGCCGCGGCGGCGAGGTCGCCCGCGGCCGTGCTCGGGGGAGTGGTCTCCGGTTGTGTCGTCGGTGACGTGGCGGTTGCCGGCGCCGACGTGGGCTGGGACTCGGCGTCGTTCCCGTCGTCGCAGGCGGCAACCCCGAGCGCGAGCACGGCAAGTACCGCTCTCAGCGCTCGGCCCACGATCGCAGGCTATCGGCGCGCCCGCGCGCTCAGGATGCAGCAGCAGTCGGGTGCTCGCCGACGCGACCGTCACCGATGATCGGAGGTCTGGCGGCCGAAGGCCCGTTCTTCGCCGGGAGGTCGAACGCTCGTGCCTGCAACGCCAGCCGTGTGTCGGCGACGAGGGCAGCCAGCTGCTCCATGCGTTCGAGGTCGGCGCTGCTCCCGTTGCCGATCGCTCGTTCGATGGCGGCGTCGATCCGTCGGGGGAGCTGCCCCGCCATGGCGGTGATTGGATCGGAGCGGGCGCCTGCGGGAAGGCCCTCGGCGACCCCCTCCAGCAGGTGGAGCTCGTGTCGGAGCCGGCCGACCGCTGTTCCCAGGGCGGGATCGCGCTCGGGAGCGCGGTGGCCGGCGGCATCCATGTCGGGACCCGCCGGTCGCGGGGGATCGTCCGGGGTGCCCTGGGCGAGCACCGCACGCAGCCAGGGATCGTGAACGTCCGGTGCCGGATCAGGGTCGACCGGGCCGCGCGCCCACACCTGGGTGCAGCCCTGGAACCTTCCCGTACAGGTGGTGGCGCAGCTCGCGCAGTGGCACGACTCGCCGGCCGGCGACATCAGGTGATCGCACCCCGGACGGATGTCTTCGCCGAACTCGTGGCACCAGCCCATACCTCGAGCGAGGGTACCGACGGCGCCGGTCTGTTCGGTGGACCGTGCTCGGGTGCGAACGAGAGGTGCCCGCTCCGTGCCCGGTCGAGTCGCACCTACCATTGCGGCGATGGCCACCCCCGCCACCAAATTCGTCGTACTCGTGCCCGACGGGTGCGCCGACGAGCCTCTTCTGGAGCTCAGCGGCCGGACGCCCCTCGAGGCCGCCGCCATGCCCCACCTCGCGGCCCTCGCGGCCCGCGGCGAGGTCGGCCGGGCGGTTGTGATCCCCGACGGGCTCCCTCCCGGCAGCGACGTGGGCAACATGGCGATCCTCGGATACGACCCGCGCGAGTTCCACACCGGGCGTGCCCCGATCGAGGCCGCCGCCATGGGCGTGGAGCTCGCCCCCGACGAGGTCGCATTCCGCTGCAACCTCGTGACCGTCGACGACGCCACCGACCCGCCCACGATGATCGACTTCGCCGCCGGCCACCTCACCAACCAGCAGAGTCGCCCGATCGTCGCCGCGCTCGACGACGCCCTCGGCGGCGGTCGCGACGGCGTGCGCTTCCATCCCGGCGTGGAGTATCGCCACCTTTGCGTGGTGCCCCGCGACCTGGGCGACGCCGAGTGCGTCCCGCCCCACGATCTCACCGGCAAGGCCGCGGTGCTCCCGACCGGTCCCGCCGCCGGGAAGCTGCGCGCTCTCATGGAAGCGTCGAAGCCGGTCGTGCAGGCTGCCGCACGCGAGGTGGGAGCGCCCGCCACCCAGATCTGGCTGTGGGGCCAGGGTGTGCGCCCGGCGATGCCCCCGTTCGCGGAGCGCTTCGGCGTCGAGGGCCGGTTGAGCTCGGCGGTCGACCTCGTACGCGGGCTCGGCGTGCTCACCGGCATCGAGGTCGTCGACGTGCCGGGCGCCACCGCCGGCTTCGACAACGACTACGCGGCCCAGCGCGACGCCTGCCTGGCGTCACTCGCCGATCGCCACCTCTTCCTCCTCCACGTGGAGGCCACCGACGAGGCCGGCCATCAGGGCGCCGTCGCCGAGAAAGTCGCGGCGCTCGAGCGGTGGGACACCGACGTGATCGGCCCGCTCGTGGCCGCCCTCGCCGGAGAGCCGTGGCGGCTGCTGCTCCTCCCCGACCACGCCACCCCGTGCGCACTGAAGACGCACACGTCCGACCCGGTGCCCTATCTCCTCTTCGACGCCACCGCGCCGGGGCCGGGCGGGGAGTACACGGAGCGCGCCGTCGCGAGCCGCGCGCCCGTTGCCGCGCACACCTTGATGGAGCGCCTGCTCGCGTAGACGCGAGGAGACTCGACATGTCGGCTCGGCGCGCCCTCGTGCTCGTGGACGGTGAGCACTACCCACCCGTCGTGCGTGCCGCGCTCGACGAGCTGCGTGCCGATCGGGGGTGCGAGGTCGTCGGCGCCGTGGTGCTCGGCGGCGGCGAGAAGCTGCGCCCCGATGTGCGAGCCGACTATGGCGTACGCGACGTCGTCACCGGCGCCTCGCCGCTCGCCGCGCTCCTCGAGGCGCTCGACTGCTTCCCCGTCGACGAGGTCATCGATCTCTCCGATGCACCCGTCGTGGACGCGCGCAGCCGCACGCTCCTCGCCGCGCATGCGCTCCTTCGAGGCATCCCCTACCGCGGTGCCGATTTCGTGTTCACGCCACCACCGCGACCGCGCCTCGCCCACAAGCCGAGCATCGCGGTCATCGGCACCGGCAAGCGCACCGGCAAGACCGCGGTCGCGGCCGCGATCGCGCGCACGCTGGCCGCCGACGGGCGCGCGCCGGTGATCGTCGCGATGGGCAGGGGAGGGCCGCCCGACCCCGAGGTGATCGATCCCGCCGCCACCGACCTGTCTCCCGCCGCGCTCGTCGCGCGCGCCGAATCGGGCCGCCACGCCGCCAGCGACCACCTCGAAGACGCACTCACCGCCGGCGTCGCCACCGTCGGCACGCGCCGTTGTGGTGGCGGGCTCGCCGGCACGCCCGGCTCGACGACCTTCGCAGCCGGACTCGCGCTCGCCGACCGGCGCGCCGAGCGCCTTCTCGTGCTCGAGGGCTCGGGAAGCGCCATCCCGCCCGTGCACGCCGACGCCACCGTCTGTGTGGTACCCGGAGCCGCCGACCCGGAGATCGTCACGGGTTACCTCGGCCCCTACGCTCTGTTGCTGAGCGATCTGGTCGTCGTTACACTGATGGACGTTCCATCATCGCCCGGCTCGCGCCGGGCGGCCGATCGGTCGCACGCAGCACCTTCGCTGGAAGACCGGATTCGCGGCATTGCCCCGCACACCTCGGTCCTCCGCACGGTCTTGCGGCCGTGGCCCCTCGCCTCGATCGAGGGGCGGTCGATCTTCTTTGCCACCACCGCTCCCGAGCCGGTTGCAGCCCGGGCAGCGGCCCATCTGGAGTCTCGACACCACGCCACCGTCGTGGGCCGGACCAGTCACCTCGCCGAGCGCACCCGTCTCGCCGACGACCTGGCCCGGATGCCCGAGGGCGCCGAGGTGCTCGTGACGGAGTTGAAGGCAGCCGCCGTCGACGTCGCCACCAAGGCGGCGCTCGAGCGGGGCATGGAGGTCATCTACTGCGACAACCGACCGGAGCCCATCGAGACCGGCGACGAACCCGACCCGTTCACCACCTCGGTCCGTGCCGTCGCCGACCTCGCCAGCGACCGGTTCGCGACATCGCAGGCAACCACATCACCATGAGCCCACAATCAGCTCGTCACATCGTCATCTCCGACGAGGAGCACCAGCTTCCGTACTCGAAGGGGCTGACCGCGGCGTCGATCACGGCGACCGGTCTCGCGCCCGCGCGCGCCTTTCACGTCGCCGAGCGCGTCGAGGAGCGCCTGCACGCCACCGGCGCGATGTCGGTGACGCGCGCCGAGCTCGCCGCCCTCACCGAGCAGGTGCTCGTCGACGAGGTGGGGGAGCGCTACGCCGAGTCGTACGCGAAGTGGCAGGTGGCCACCCGTCTCGACCGCCCGCTCGTGATCCTCATCGGCGGCGCCACCGGCGTCGGCAAGTCGACGATCGCGACGCAGCTCGCGGCGCGTCTGGGCCTCACCCGCATCCTGCCCACCGACGCCATCCGTGAGGTGATGCGGGCGATGTTCAGCGACGAGATGCTGCCCACGCTGCACACGTCGTCGTTCGAGGCCGAGCACCTCGCGTCGCGTCACCCGCTGCCGCGCAGCGCAGACCCCGCGATCATCGGGTTCCGGGAACAGTCCGCTGCGGTGATGGTTGGCGTACGCGCGCTCGTCCGACGTGCCATCATGGAGCGTACCGACGTGATCCTGGAGGGCGCGCACATCGCGCCGGGGTTCCTCGACCTCTCCGAGTTCGAGGGCGCGGTCATGGTTCCGTTCGTGGTCACGGTCGACGACGAGGAGCTCCACCGCTCGCACTTCATCCTGCGGGCGCACGAGTCCCGAGGACGAGCCTCCGATCGCTACCTCCAGAACTTCGACAACATCCGCAAGATCCAGCGCTACGTGAAGTCGCTGGCAGTGGAGCACGGCATGCCGATCATCCCCTCGTACAACCTCGACGCCACCCTCTCGCAAGTGATCGAGCTGGTGGTCACCGAGGCGACGCGGGCACTCCCGGCCCCGGCGCTCTCGACCCCGTCCCCCAGCCCTTCCCCAACCAAGTAAGGAGACCTCCTCATGGCGGAGGAACAGCTCGAGCGTTCGATGCTCGACAGCAAGGATCGCGAGCAGCTGCACGCGATCGCGGGTGCGATGGGCGTACGAGCCGCCACCCGGATGAAGAAGGCCGACCTCATCGACGCCATCCTCGACGCCGCCAACGGCAACGGCGGCGAGGCGGCCGCATCCGCCGACAAGGGCAGCTCCGAGAAGGGTCGGCCCAAGCGCGTCCGCTCGGTGAAGGCGAGCGAGGCCGACGCCGATCCGATCGCCGCGCTGGCGGCCGAGGAGGAGGCGCTGGCGTCCCCCGACTCCGAGACGACCGAGGTGACGCCCTCACCGCGCCGCGGTGACTCGTCGGCAAAGACCTCGGCCTCGGACGCGGAGCGTTCCGGCGACGCCTCGTCGAGCGACGACGCCGGTGCCGCTTCCGGCCGTGACGGCGGCGACGGGAGCTCCACCTCCACCGCCACCAAGCCCCGCGTCGACGACGAAGACGCCCGCCAGAGCTACGGCGAGGGCAATCGCCGGCGCCGGCGCCGGCGAGGCCGCGGCGGTGAGCGCCAGGCCGAGGAAGAGCCCCAGGGCGAGCCCGAGCCCGCCCAGGGCCTGCTCGACCTGCGCGACGAGGGCTACGGGTTCCTGCGGTCCACCGGCTACCTCGCCGGCCCGAAGGACGTGTACGTCTCGGCATCGCAGGTGAAGCGCTTCGCCCTGCGCAAGGGCGACTTCGTCACCGGCATGACCCGGCCCGCCGCCCGCACGGAGAAGTACCCCGCGCTGTTGCGGGTCGACCAGATCAACGGGATGAGCCCCGACGACGCCCGCAACCGGCCGCGGTTCGAAGACCTCACACCGTTGTTCCCCGACTCGAAGCTGCGCCTCGAGCTCGACGACGAGCCTCTCAACATGACGGGCCGGATCGTCGACCTCATCTCGCCCATCGGAAAGGGCCAGCGCGGTCTGATCGTGTCGCCGCCCAAGGCGGGCAAGACCACGATCCTCAAGCAGCTCGTCTACTCCGTGGAGCGCAACAACCCCGAAGTGCATCTCATGGTGCTCCTCGTCGACGAGCGCCCCGAGGAGGTCACCGACATGCGCCGGCACGTGCTGCGCGGCGAGGTCGTGGCGAGCACCTTCGACCGACCGTCGGAGGAGCACACCCAGGTGGCCGAGCTCACCATCGAGCGGGCCAAGCGCCTCGTCGAGATGGGCCACGACGTCGTGATCGTCCTCGACGGCATCACCCGCCTCGCCCGCGCCTACAACCTGTCGGCGCCGGCGTCGGGGCGCATCCTCTCCGGTGGCGTCGACTCCACCGCGCTCTACCCGCCGAAGAAGTTCTTCGGGGCTGCCCGCAACATCGAAGAGGGCGGGTCGCTCACCATCATCGCCACCGCGCTGATCGAGACCGGCAGCCGCATGGCCGAGGTGATCTTCGAAGAATTCAAGGGCACCGGCAACATGGAGCTGCGTCTCGACCGGCGCCTCGCCGAGCGGCGGATCTACCCGTCGATCGACGTCGAGGCGTCGAGCACCCGCCACGAGGAGCTCCTCTTCGACCGCACCGCGCTCCAGCAGGTGTGGAAGCTGCGTCGGGTGCTGAATGCACTCGAAGACGGCAAGGGCCTCGAGCTGCTCATGGACAAGATCCGCACCACGAAGAGCAACGACGAGTTCCTCGCCGAGATCGCCAAGGCCCCGACGCCCGGCTCGTGACGTCACGGTCTCCCGGGGTCCCCGGCCGGCGCCGTGGGAGCGGCTCTCCCACATCGCGTAGACTGGCCCGATCATGAAGACCGGAATCCACCCCGACTACGTCGAGTGCCGGGTCACCTGCTCCTGCGGGAACCAGTTCACGACCCGGTCGACCGTCCCGGAGCTGCGCGTCGAGCTCTGCTCCGAGTGCCACCCCTTCTACACGGGCAAGCAGAAGCTCGTCGACACCGGCGGCCGGGTCGAGCGCTTCCAGCGCCGGTACGCCAAGGCCAAGAAGAGCTGACCGTGGCCAAGCGCCCCGAGCCGCGCGCCATGGGCGGTCAGGCGGTGATGGAAGGCGTGATGATGCGGGGCGAGCGCACGTGGGCCGTCGCCGTGCGCACGCTCGAGGGCGACATCGAGATCGAGACCCACGACGCCCCCACCTGGGCCCAGCGCTGGTCGAAGATCCCGCTCGTGCGCGGCGTCATGACCCTCGCCGAGTCGCTCAGCCTCGGCTTCAAGGCGCTCTCGTGGTCGGCCAACAAGCAGGTGCCCGAGGAGGAGCGCCTCTCGTCGAAGGCCATCGGCGGCACCATGGCGATCGCCCTCCTCTTCTTCATGGGCGTGTTCATCCTCATCCCCGCGTTCGGGGCTCGGGGCCTCAACCGCTGGTTGCCGCTCGAGGGCTTCTGGCTCCATGCCGCCGAGGGCGGGCTGCGCCTCGGCCTGTTCATCGGGTACATCCTCCTCGTCAGCCGCCTCGCGGACATCCGACGCGTGTTCGAG
Organism: Acidimicrobiia bacterium; assembly: GCA_036374115.1. Classification (GTDB taxonomy): domain Bacteria; phylum Actinomycetota; class Acidimicrobiia; order IMCC26256; family JACDBD01; genus JACDBD01. Next base: position 8,573 of record DASUUL010000125.1, read on the forward strand.
TACCACGGGGCCGAGCACAAGGCGATTGCCGCCTACGAGAACGGCGTGGAGCTCACACCCGAGTCGGCGCAGCGCTTCACCACCCAGCACGTGCGGTGCGGCACCAACTTCTTGCTCACGGTGATGGTGATCACGATCGTCGTGTACGCGTTCTTCGGCCGGCCTGCCCTGCCGATGCTGATCGCGTCGCGCATCCTGCTCATCCCGCTCATCGCCGGGTTGAGCTACGAGATCATTCGCTTCGCCGCCCGCCACATGGACTCCCGCTGGATGAGGGTCGCGATGCGTCCGGGGCTCGCGCTCCAGCGCCTCACCACCCGGGAGCCGTCGCTCGACCAGCTCGAGGTGTCGATCGCGTCGCTCAAAGCGGTGATGACCGCGGAGCAGCTCGCCGAGGTCGAGGCCCGTCGCGACCAACCCGCCCCCGCGCACCTACCCGCCTTCCGCGGCGCCGTCTGACGGCGCTACTCGTACCGGAGCGCCTCGGCCGGATAGACGCGGGCGGCTTTCCGGGCGGGGAGCGACGTCGCGATCAACGCGGCGCCGTACACGGCGGCGAACACCACGAGCAGGTTCACCCATGGCACCACGAACGCGAGGTTCTCGTTGCCGGGCTGCCCCTGGGCGTCGCGGACGAGGTTCCACGCCAGCATCAGCCCCAGCGTCGTGCCGAGCACGATGGCGGTGAGCGCCACGAACGACGCCTCGATCACGAAGGTACGGCGCACCATCGCCCGCTGGAACCCGATCGCCCGCAGCACCCCGATCTGCTGGCGGCGCTCGACCACGGACCGGGCGCTCACGACCGCGAGTGCGGCCACGCCGACGATCAGGCCGAGCCCGAGGAAACCCTGGATGAGGCGGTTGAACATCCACGACGTGCCCACGGCCTCGTCGAGGAGCGCGGCCATCGTCTCGGCCTCCATGCCGTTGCCGAGGAACGCGGACTCGAGCTCCTTGGCCGCGGCGTCGGCGTCGACACCGGGGGCGACGGCGAAGAAGTGCACGTTCGCGCGGGCGCGGGCGCCGAACGGTGCCAGCGTGTCCTGCGAGGTGGTGATCCCGGACATCTCCCAGGGCACGTTGTCGGAGAGCACGCCGATCACGCTGAGCTCGATCGCCGCGCCCGTCTGCGGATCGGTCACCTCCACGGGAACCGGCTCGAAGATCTCGTCCTCCACGAAGAAGCCCTCGAGGCGGAAGTCGGGGGTGGTGCCGAAGTTGAAGTTGCCCCGGCGGGGTGCAACGAAGCCGTCGACGACAGCGAGGCCGTCGGTGGTCGCCAGGGCCCGCCAGACGTCGTCGGCCGAGTCGTAACCGGTCGCGATCGCCGACAGGCCGTAGGTGGTGTGGTCGAGGAAGGCGTCGTCGAGCCCGCGCACGAAGTACTCGGCGGCCGGGCGCGTACCGTCGGCCCCGGTCTGGCGGGCGTCCACCGGCACGAACGACTGGGCGCCGATGACCTCGAAGTCGGCGGCGTCGACGGCGTCGTTCTCCTCCACCGCGGTCGCCATGTCGTCGACGGCACCGAGCGGCGCCATCTCGGTGCGGATGTCGAAGCCGCCGCCGAAGGTCTCCTCGTCGTCGAAGGCCTGGATGAACGACGTCGACACCGTCGAGCCGATCACGAGCGTGAACACGACCAGCGTGAACATCGCCAGCGTGATGCCGGTGCGGAAGCGGGTGCGGAGCGGATACGCCAGCGCCGTCTTCAGCACCGGTGCCAGCCCCCGCAGCCAGGCCAGGCCACGCGAGACGACCCTGATCACCACGTCGGCGTTGTACATGACGGTCCAGGTCGCACCCACCACGACGACGAGGCCGGCGGTGATGAAGATCGAGAAGTCGCTCGAGAGCTCCTTGCCGACGATCGCCTCGTGCACGCCGGACGGCAGCAGCCACCACACGACGAGCGCGATCCCGCCGGCGGTGAACACCAGCCGCTCGGAAGCGCCGAGCGCCCGGGCGACCAGAACCACGGCGATCAGCAGCAACGACACCCCGAGCAGGAACGCCGTCCCCTCGGCCCCCGCCGCGCCCGATGCGGTCATTGCCGCACCGGCGAGCGCGAGCAGCGACATCCAGACCCAGCGGCCTCGTCCCGGCCGCCGCGACACCGGCTCGGGCGCGTTGCGGATGGCGGTCACGATGTTGAGCCGACTCACGCGCCAAGCCGATGCCGCGACGACCAGGAAGGTCACCAGCACGCCGAGCCCGTAGGCGATCAGGAGGCTCCGCGGCCGGGTGTCGTGCTGGAGCTCGATTCCCCCGAGGAGGTCGCCGAACGCGCTCGACATCACGAGCACCATCACGTATGCGATCCCGACGCCGAGGGCGGTACCGACGGCGGCGGCGAGCAGGTCGTAGGCGAAGCCCTCGAAGAGGAAGGTCTGCACGAGATGACCGCGCTGGGTGCCGATCGCCCGCGCGGTCCCCATCTCCCCGCGCCGCTCGGCTGCGAGCATGACGAAGATCAGGAAGATGAGAAGGATCCCCGCCGCGATCGAGAACGTGCCGAACGTCGTGAAGATCGACATGAACGCCTGGCCGTTCTCGTCGGCGAGGTCGAGGCCGTCCTCCTTCATCGGAAGAGCCTCGAGCCCCAACGGCGCGAGCACCGGATCGAGCGCGGCGACGACTTCGCCGGTGCGTGCCGCGCCGGACGCCTCGTCACCGTCGTTCGACACGAGCACGTGCTTCACCTCACCCGGCCGGCCGAGCAGCTCCTGGGCGGCGCCGAGGGGCATCAGCACGGCGGCGCCCTCGGTGCCGGTGCCGCGGGCGTCGACGACCGCCGCCACCTCGGCCTCGCCGAGATTGGTGCCCACCAGGAGGAGGAGCGCGTCGCCGGCCGCCGCCCCGAGATCCTCGGCGGCATCACGGTTCAGGTACACCTGGCCGGGTGCGAGGTCGGCGAGCGACACCTCGCGGCCGTCGGCCCTGATGGGGTCGAAGGCGGCGAACGCCACCGGATCGGACGCGAACAGCGTGACCCGGGGCTCGTTCTCCCGGCTGGTCCGGTCCTGCACCGCGATCGGCTCGATGATGGCGGGAGCCACGGCGTCGACAGGCGCCGATTCGGGGATCCGTTCGGTGACGGTCGCGGCGAGAGTCTCGTCGAAGTACTCGATCTCGACGGCGGTGCCGGTGAGCAGCGCCTCGGTGTCGGGGCCCTGCACGGTGATGAGCTCGTCGGTCTCGCCCAACGACTCGAACACTGCGCTGCGCACCGTGCGGCTCATCGTGTCGCCCGTTCCCAGGGCGGAGGCGATGATGGCGGTGCCGAGCATCAGCCCCACCACGATGAGCACCGTTCGGCCCCGACCTCGCCGGACGTTGCGCACACCGAGCTTCAGGAACACCCGGTTTCGCACCGCCAAGGCGGCGACGACCGCGAGGACCACACCCAACGCGACGACCAAGCCGGTGGCGAGCGGCGCGGCCGGGATCCCGAAGACCGTGCGCATCGAACTACCCGGAAGCGAATGCCGGGAGCTCGGCCAAGGCCACCTCGTACCGCTCGCGGCCGGGCGCGGAGCGGAACAGGGTCATGTACTCGGCGAGCCTGCCGAGGTACTCGCGTTCTCCCGTGTCGGCGCCCTCGGGCGTCGCCCAGAAGGTGACGATGAGGCCCTTGCCCTCCTCGTTGCTGAGCACGAGGGCGCCCTCGTAGCCCGGCGCCTCGCGGAGCCCGGGGAGCACGTCGGTCTCGAAGGTGGCCAGGGCGGCGTCGACGGCGACGCGCAGGGTGTCGATCTCAAGCAGCGTGGCTCGGGCGTGCATCTCGTGCCTCCAGCTGGAGCTCCTCGACGACGCGGCCGTCGAGCATGCGGACGATGCGGTCGGTCTTGCGTCCGACGGCGATGTCATGGGTGACGATCACGAACGTGAGCACGCGCTCGCGGTTGAGGCGGCGCATGAGGTCGATGATCTCGGTGGCGTTCTCGCTGTCGAGATCGCCGGTGGGCTCGTCGGCCCACACGATCGCGGGGTCGTTCACGAGGGAGCGGGCGATCGTGACTCGCTGGCGCTCGCCCCCCGACAGCTGGTCGGGAACGTGGTCGGCGCGGTCCTCCAGCCCGACGAGCGCGAGGGCGTCGAGGGCACGCCGGCGCGCCTCACGCGCGGGGCGTCGGTCGATGAGGAGCGGCAACTCCACGTTCTCGACCGCGCTCAGTACCGGCATCAGGTTGTAGAACTGGAACACGAAGCCCATTCGGCGGCCGCGGTACGCGGTGCGGTCGTGGTCGGACATGCCCGACAGGGGCCGTCCGTCGATCACCACCTCGCCCCGGTCGATGTCGTCGAGGCCGGAGAGGCAGTTGAGCAGCGTGGTCTTGCCGCAGCCGCTCGGGCCCATGACCGCGACCATCGCCCCCCGCTCGACGGTGAGGTCGACGCCGGCGAGCGCGTTCACGGCCACCGACCCGGCGTCGTAGGTCTTGTGGACGCCGTGGGCCTCGATGATCGGCCCGCCGCCGGGAACCGGGGCGCTTCCGTCCGTCACCCTGCGACCGTACGACGCGCCGTCGCCGGCGGGGCAGAGGAGAAGGTCCCGAGCCCTAGGGACGGTCGACGCTCATCCAGGCGCCGATGCCCGAGCGCAGCGCGTCGGTGGCCAGGTCGACGAATTCGTCGTCGCGCTCGGCGGCGCCGTACTCGAGCCAGTTGAGCACGGCTTCCACGAGGTAACCGACGATCGTGTGGGCGGCCCATTCCGAATTCTCGGGCGGCACCCGGCCGCCGAGCAGCGCACGCGACGCGTCGACGGCGTGCTCGCGCAGCTCGCGGGCGTACTCGGCGAACTGCGGCTCCCGGGCGGCGTGCTGCCAGAGGAGCCGGAACCCTGCCGGGTTCTCCCGGGCGACGGTGAGCAGCGAGCGGGCGCCGACGCCGGGCCCGCCGCCGTACCCGGTCACGAACTCCTCCGCCTGCCGATCGAACACCCGCTGGAGGACGGCCCGGTAGAGCTCTTCCTTGGAGTCGAAGTGCCGGTAGACGATGAGCTTGGTGATGCCCGACGCCACCGCGATGTCTTCCATGGAGGTGGCGGCGTAACCGGCGCGGGCGAAGGCCTCGGCGGCGCCCCGCAGGATGGCGTCGCGCCGCTCGGCCCGGGGGAGGGGGCCGCTGGGAGCGGTCGGAGCGGCGGCTTGCGACGTCGGCGTCATGGGTATACCGTGCAGTATACACGCCCGGGTGTACGACGTCCGATCGGGGGCCGCATGAGCAACCTCCAAACCGAGTGGAGCGAGGCCGAGCTGCTCGCTTCGCACCCGTACGCGGCCCCGCTCCACGCCGGCGGGGTGCGCTGCCACGGCGGCTTCGACGGCGGCGGGGCCTACCGCTCCCCCCGTACCCGGTTCCGCAGCGCCGCCATCGAGGCGTGGCAGGCGCAGCATCGTGAGGAGCTCGGCACCGAGCTCCTCGACGTCCCCCTGTCGACGTGGCCCGAGAGCTATCCCAATGTCGCCCAGGCCAAGCTGCTGCTGCGCGCCGGCGTGCGCGAGCCGATGATCACCGTGCTCACCCGGATCGGCACGGTCGAGGGCTTCGGCGCCATGATCCGCTACGCCGACGTCGGCGATCCGCAGCGCTTCTTCGCCGAGAGCGTCGCCGGGACCGCGATCGCCCATCTCGACCTGGGGTTGTTCGAGGCGCACGCGCGCGACGAGGCGGGGTTCGAAGACGAGGCGGGGCACAAGCAGATGTGGTTCGCGGCCCGCGACCTCGCCTTCGAGGAGCCCGTGACCGAGGACCAGACCGCGGTCATGCTCGAGCGGATGGGACTGTCGCCCGATCGCACGCCCGCCCGCCAGCCCGGGCGCCTCTTCGACGACCTCGACCCCGACCTCGAGCTCCTCGTGGCGCGGATGATCAACATCCTGCTCATCGAGATCTCGGCGTTCCACACGTTCGCGTGGGCCGAGGCGGTGCTCTCCGACACCGACCTGGTGGCGGGCGACGGCGAGGCAGCGCGGGTGGTGTCGTACATACGCCAGGACGAGACACCCCACGTCGAGTACCTCAAGACCGCG
>DASUUL010000126.1:0-8111 GCA_036374115.1 Acidimicrobiia bacterium
AACGCGAGCTGCTGGGACAGGAAGGCGGTGCCGCGCTCGAAGCCGAGCGTCGCCATCGCCACCTTCCAGCCGTCGTTCACCTCGCCGAGGACCATGTCTCGGCCGGTGCGGGCTTCGTCGAAGAACACCTCGTTGAACTCGGCCGTGCCGGTCATCTGGTGCAGCGGCCGCACGGTCACGCCCGGCTGGTCCATCGGCACGAGCATGTACGACAGGCCCTTGTGGCCCACCGACTCGGGATCCGTCCGCACCACCGCGAAGCACCACTGCGCCCGGTGGGCGAGCGTGGTCCACACCTTCTGGCCGTTGACGACCCACTCGTCGCCGTCGAGCGCGGCGCGCGTCGCGACGTTGGAGAGGTCGGAGCCGGCGTTGGGCTCGGAGTAGCCCTGGCACCAGAACTCGTCGGCCGCCTGGATCCGGGGAAGGAACCGGCGCTTCTGGTCGTCGGTGCCGTACGCGATCAAGGTGGGCGCGAAGAGCTGCTCCCCGAAGAAGCTCACGCGTGCCGGCGCGTTCGCCTTGGCGTACTCCTCGTTGAAGATGACCTGCTGGGCGTAGTCGGCGGCACGGCCGCCGTACTCCTCGGGCCACGACAGCCCGATCCAGCGGTCGCGCCCCAGCAGGTGCTCCCATTCGACCCGGGCGTCCCATGCGGTCTCGTCCGCCGGGCCGCCGGTGCTCCCGATCTCGGCGAACTCCCCCACGAGATGGTCGGCGAGCCACGCGCGCACCTCGGCGCGGAACGCGGCCTCCTCCGGGGAATCGGTGAAGTCCATCTGGAGCGGACGGTACTGGACCGATCGGTCAAGTTTCCACCGATGGGTACCCTGGGGTCATGGCCCGACCGCCCCACTACGAGACGAGCGAGACCCGGATCGACAAGCTCGTCGTCGGTCCGTTCGAGAACAACGTCTTCATCGTGCGCTGCAAGCGCACCGGCGACGCCGTCCTCCTCGACGCCGCCAACGAGCACGAGCTCCTCCTCGACGTGAGCCGGGCCACGGGGGTGCGGCGGGTGCTGACGACGCACGGGCACTGGGACCACATCCAGGCCGTCGAGGCGGTACGCGACGCCGGTATCGACGTGGGGATCGCCGCCGACGACGCCGAGATGCTCCCCGCCTACGACTTCACGATCCCCGACGACGAGACGATCGCCGTCGGCGACCTCCGGCTCCACACGATCCACACGCCCGGCCACACCCCCGGGTCCACGTGCTTCGTGCTCGAGGGCCACCCGGTCCTCTTCAGCGGCGACACGCTGTTTCCCGGCGGGCCCGGGAACACCAGCACGCCCCAGGGCGACTTCGACACGATCATCGAGTCGATCGACCGCCGCCTCCTCACGCTGCCCGCCGACATGCTCGTGCTCCCGGGCCACGGGCTCGACACCACCATCGGCGACGAACGGCCCCACCTCCAGGAGTGGATCGACCGCGGCTGGTAGCCGCGCCGTAACGAATCGGGCGATCGGAGGACTGTCCTGACATGACGACGGAGCAGGCAACGTTCGCGGCAGGATGCTTCTGGCAGGTGGAGGCGTCCTTCCGGCAGATCCCGGGCGTGCGCGCCACGACGGTGGGATACACCGGCGGCCGCACCGACCATCCGAGCTACGAGGCGGTGTGCAGCCACACCACGGGCCACGCCGAGGCGGTGCTCGTGGAGTACGACCCCGAGCAGGTCACCTACGACGAGCTGCTCGACGCCTTCTGGCAGCTCCACGACCCGACGCAGCTGAACCGGCAGGGTCCCGACATCGGCGACAACTACCGCTCGGCGATCTTCGTGCACTCACCCGAGCAGGAGAAGGCGGCGACGGCGTCCAAGGGGGCGGCGCAGGCCCGGTTCTCGAAGCCGATCGTGACCGAGATCGTGCCCGCGGCGCAGTTCTGGCCCGCCGAGGACTACCACCAGCGCTACCTCGAGAAGCGCGGCATGGCGAGCTGCGCGATCACCGTCGAGCAGTAGCCGCCCGACCCACCACCCCCAACTCCGCGCCCCCACCCCCGCGCCGTTGGGTCGCTCGAGCCGCTCGGAGCAGCTCGAGCGACCCAACGTGCGAGGCAGGACGTCACGAGGACGTGAGGAGTCGGGTCAGATCAGGCCCTCGTCCTCGAGCCACTGGCGGGCGACGTCCTCGGGGTCTTCCAGGTCGGACACGACCGCGGCGTTGAGCTCGATGAGCGCCTCGGTCGTCAGGGCGGCCGACACGTCGTTGACGATCTCGGCGATCTCCTGGGTGTCGGCGTCCTCGTTGCCGACCGGGATGATGTTCTGCACCGGGTTGAGGCCCTGGTCGTCCTCGAGGATCACCCAGTCGTTCTCGGCGATGGCCGCGTCGGTCGAGAAGACGCGTGCGACGTCGATGTCGCCGTTGTTGAGCGCGTCGAAGATCGGAGGCCCGATCTCCAGCGGGACGTGCTCTTGGAACTCGATCCCGTAGACCTCCCGGAGGCCCGGAATGCAGGCCGGGAACTCGGCGCACTCCGCCGGAGCGCCGAACACCAGGTCGCCGGCAACTGCGGCGAGGTCGGAGTAGGTCTCGAGCCCGAGCTCGGTCGCGGTCGCCTCCGTCACCGCGAGGGCGTCGACGTCCTGGGCCGGCGACGCATCGAACCCGACCAGGCCGTCGTCCGCGAGCGCGTCGTCGAGGAGGCTCACGCTCTCCTGGAGGTCACCGGTGGCCGTATCGGGGCCCTCGAGCTCGTTGAGGAGCGCGCCGACGTACTCCGGTGTCAAGTCGACGTCGCCGTCCTCGAGCCCGTCGAGGAGCGCGGGACGAGTTCCGAAGTCCTCCTCCACGCTGACGTCGAGACCCCCCGCCTCCAGCGCCTGGCCGTAGATCTGAGCGAGGATGTTGCTCTCGGGGAAGTTGGCCGCCGCGACGGTGAGTCCGCCGTCGTCGCCGTCGTCCCCGCAGGCCGCCGCCACGAGCGACAGCCCGAGGACCAACGCCCCGAGCACCCTCGGCTTGCACCGTTCTCGAAGTCCGCGCATGCACGCTTCCTTTCTTCTCGACGACTGTTGGTGACCTCGGTCAGGCCGCCGGCACGACCTCGGTCTCGGGCTCTTCGGCCTCGGCCGCCGTCTCGACCGCCCAGGGCGGTTCGACGAGCTGCAGGCCGCGGGGCGCGATCAAACGCTGCACACCGGCGAGGGCGAGGTCGGCCAGCAAGGCGAGCACCACCACGGCGAGCGCGCCGCCGAACGCCTGGACGTTGTTGTTGAGGCGCAGCCCCACGATGATGTAGTAGCCGAGCCCGCCCCAACCGATCAGCGTTGCGAGCGTGGCCGTCGCGATCACCTGCACGGTCGACGTGCGGACGCCCGCCATGACCAGCGGCATCGCCATCGGCAACTCGATGCGCCGCAAGACCTGCGTTCCGTGCATGCCCATCCCGACGGCCGCCTCGCGGATCTCGGGGTCGACGTCACGCAGGCCGATGTAGGTGTTCGTGAAGATCGGCGGGATCGCGAGCGCGACGAGCGCGATCACCGTGGGGACGACCCCGATCTCGCCGGTGACGCGCAACGCGATCACGAGGATGGCGAACGACGGCATCGCCCGTCCGATGTTCACGAGGTTGATCGCGAGCGTCCCGCCCCGGCCGAGGTGCCCGAGGAGCACGGCCGGAGGCAGCGCGATCAGGAGCGCGATCACCACGCTGGCCCCGGAGATCTGGAGATGCTCGATGGAACGATCGAGGATGCCGCCGTTGCCCCAGAAGTTGTCGAGCACCCACTGCCAGACGTCGGCGATGAAGCTCACGACGCCGACCCCCGCCGCTTCCAGGGGCTGACGACGCGCTGGAACCCGAGCAGGCCGAGGTCGAGCGCCACCGCGAGCGCGATCGAGAGCAGGGCACCCACCATGAGCGGGGTCGAGAAGTCTCGCCGGAGGCCGTCGAGGATGAGCGCGCCGAGGCCTCCCTGGCCGATGAGGGCGGCGACGGTCACGAGCCCGACGTTCGTGACGGTCGCGATGCGTACCCCGGCGATGATCGACGGCAGCGCAATCGGCAGCTCGATGCGCACGAGCATGCGCGCCGGCGAGTACCCCATCCCGTGGGCGGCTTCCTTGATCTCGTCGGGTACGCCGTCGAGACCGGTGACGGTGTTCCTCACCAGGATCAGGATCGTGTAGCTCGTCAGCACGATGAGTGCGGCGTCGCGACGGCTCGTCCACTCGATGAGCAGCACGAAGGCCGCCAGAGAGGGAATCGTGTAGAGGATCGACCCCACCACGAGCAGCGGCGGATACAGCACGCGCCGGCGACTCGCCACGATCGCCAGTGGGAGCGCGATCACGACGCCGAGAAGCACCGAAATCACCGTGAGCGTGATGTGCTGGCGGAGCCGGAACAGGATGTCGTCGAGGTGATCGCCGACCCACTCCCACCAGATGAAGGAGTCGGGGCCGTTGGCGAGGATCATGACGCTGCTCGAGTACCGAGCATGCGTGGGGCCACGGGCGGTCAGCCTAGTGGTACAGGTCGAGAGCCTCTCGGTAGACCGCGACTGTTTGTGTCACGCACTGCTCCCACGAATGGAGCTGGGCCCGTTCCCGACCGGCCCCGGCGAGGTCCGCACGGTGCCCGTGCTCGTCGACGATGCGGTCGAGAGCGCTCACCCACGCGTCGGGATCGTCGGGGCTGACGAGGAGCGCGGCGTCTCCTGCGACCTCGCGCAGGGCCGCGATGTCCGATGCGATCACCGGCGTCCGCTGGGCCATGGCCTCGAGCACCGGGATCCCGAAGCCTTCGTGACGGCTCGGGAGCGCGAACACGTCGGCACCGCGGTAGAGACCACGCAGGTGGTCGTCGCCGACCCGGCCGATCGTCCGGACGCGATCCCCCAGGCGGCGGCCCGGGGCGAGCACCGCGGACCGGTCCTCCACCCACCCCGGGGGTCCGGCCAGCACGAGCTGGTGCGGCACGTCGCTGGTCGCCACCCAACGGGCGAACGCCTCCACGAGAACCCCGACGTTCTTGCGCGGTTCCAAGGACCCGAGCCAGAGCACGTAGGGGCGCTCCCCGATGCCGAACTCGGCGCGCGCTGCCGCCGCGTCGGCGTCGGTCGCCTCGGTGAGGTCGACACCGTTGGGGACCACCCGCACCCGATCGGACGGGATGTTCGTGTGCTCGGCGATCTCGGCCGCGGCCGCGTGCGAGACCGTGATGACGAGGTCGGCGCGCCGGGCGGCGGCGGCGAAGCCCCGCCGGTGGAACCAGCGCCCCCGGCGCGGGTACGCCTCCGGGAACATCAGCGGCGCGGCGTCGTGCACGGTCACCACCAAGCGGTACGGCCCCCTGGGCGGCACCGCCACCGACGGCGCGTGCACGACGTCGAGCGCGCCCGCGCGCCGGGCGACGCCGGCGAGGCCGGGCGCGCCGAGCACGTGCCAGGCGTCGTACAGCACGGGCCGCGGCAGCCCGAGTACGACCGGCGCCAGCTCGTCGAGCCCGAACGCCTGCAGTGCAGCGGTGACGTCGGTCGCGCGGTGGCGGGCGACGAACGGCACGAGCTCCACGGGATCGCGGGGATCGCCGCCCGCGAAGCCCGGCAGTAGCCTCGCCAGCTCCGCCGTGTAGCGACCGACCCCGCCGGGCGGGGTGTGCAGCAACTGCTCGAGATTGAGGGCGACACGCATGATCCGGCTGCTCTCCGTCCAACCGGTCGCCGAGCGCGGCGGATCGGATCAGGCGCTCCTGCGAATGGTGCGCAGCCTGCCATCCGGCGAGTTCGACTGCCACATCGCCCTTCCCGCGCCCTCGCCGATGCACGCGGAGCTCACCGCCGCCGGTGCGACGGTGCACGTCGTGCCGATGCGTCGGCTGTCTTCGAGCCACGGCGCCCGCGACTGGGTCGCCTACGGCGCCGGGTGGCCCGTCGCCGTCGCCCGCCTCGCGCGGCTCGCGCGCCGCCTCGACGTCGACGTGGTGCACACCAACTCGCTGCACTCCCTCTACGGCTGGGCGGCGGCGGCGCTCGTCCGCCGGCCGCACGTGTGGCACGCCCGCGAGATCGTGGTGCAGTCGCAGGCGGCATTGCGGCTCGAGCGCTTCCTCGCCCGGAGGTTCGCGACCGTCGTGATCTGCATGTCGGAGGCGATCGCCGCCCAGCTCGATCCCGGCAACGTCGAGATCGTCTACGAGACCGTCGATCCCGCGGAGTTCCGCCCGGGCCTCGCGGGCCGGTTTCGCGACCACGTCGGCATCCCCTCCGACGCCCCGCTCGTGGGAGCGGCCGGCCGGCTCGACACGTGGAAGGGGTTCGACGTGTTGCTCGACTCGTACGCGCAGGCCAAGGCGGCCCGTCCCGACATGCATCTGGTGGTGGCGGGGGGACCGGTCGTCGGGAAGGAGCACGTCGCGGCCGCGCTCGCCGAGCGCGCCGCTCGCCTCGACGACGTGCACTGGCTCGGGCCGCGCTCCGACATGCCCGAGCTCTTCGCCGACCTCGACCTGTTCGTGCTGCCCTCCACCGAACCCGAGCCCTACGGTCTCGTCGCGGTGGAAGCGCTCGCCAGCGGTGTTCCCGTGGTGGTCACGGCCGCCGGCGGGCCCCCCGAGATCCTGGTCCGCGCCGCTGCCGGAGCCGGAAGCGCCGTGCCGGCCGGGGACGCCACCGCCCTCGCCGCCGCCGTCGTCGACCTCCTCCCGCCCGCCACCGACGTCGCCGCCCGTCGCACCCGCCGGTCGTTGCAGCCTCCCGACGAGCGGGAACGCTTCGCGGCGTTGTTTCGCCAGGTCACCGAGGCGCGGCACCGGGGCGCGTCGGGGCGGCACTAGCCTCACCCCTCAGCGCCGGCCCACGCCCGCTCCCGAGGAGGCTCACGAAGCCTCATGATTCGCCTCGAGTCCGTCAGCAAGCGCTTCCCGAACGGCACCGTCGCGGTGCACGAGCTGACGATCGAGGTCCCCGAGGGCCAGACGTGCGTGCTCGTGGGCCCGTCGGGCTGCGGCAAGACCACGACGCTGAAGATGATCAACCGGCTCATCGAGCCGTCGTCGGGACGGATCTTCCTCGACGGCACCGACGTCACCCACGGCGATCCGGTCGAGCTCCGGCGCCGTATGGGATACGTGATCCAGCAGGTCGGGCTCTTCCCCCACCAGACGATCGCCGCCAACGTCGCCACCGTGCCGCGGCTGCTCGGCTGGGACCGCGGCACGGTGTCACGCCGGGTCGACGAGCTCCTCGACCTCGTGGGCCTCGAACCGGCCGAGTACCGGGCCCGGTATCCGGCGCAGCTCTCGGGCGGGCAGCGCCAGCGCGTCGGCGTGGCCCGCGCCCTGGCCGCGGATCCGCCCGTGCTCCTCATGGACGAGCCCTTCGGCGCCATCGACCCGGTGACGCGCGTCCGGCTCCAGGACGAGTTCCTGCGGCTGCAGGAGGAGGTGCGCAAGACGATCGTGTTCGTGACCCACGACATCGAGGAGGCCGTCAAGATGGGCGACCGCATCGCGATCCTCGACGTCGGGGGGATCCTCATGCAGTACGACACGCCTGCCGAGGTGCTCGGCAACCCCGCCGCACCGATGGTCGCCGATTTCGTCGGCGCCGACCGTGCCCTCAAGCGGTTGAAGGTGACCCCCATCGAGGAGGAGTCGCTCGAACACCCTCCGACCGTCCAGCCCACGGCGTCCCTTGCGGACGCGCGCGCGGTGATGGAGCGGACCGCCACGACGTGGGTCGCGGTGGTGAACGGCGATTCGAAGCTGCGTGGTCACGTGCGCGCGGCCAACGCCGACGGGTCCGGCACCGTCTCCGATCGCGCGGAGCGCGTCGAGGCGTGGGTGTCGACCGACGATTATCTCGAGAACGCGCTGGCGGCGATGCTGCTCACCGACTACGGCTGGGTCGCGGTCGTCGACGGCGAGGATTTCGTCGGCGTGCTGACCCCCGATGCGATCTACCGCGCGCTGCGCACGTCCCTCGACGACGCGGCTGCCGACGGCGAGAGCCGGCCGATCGGCGCCGGTGTCACGAACGACGACCCGTCCATGACAGGAGCACCATGAACACGACCGATCGCCACAAGCAGTGGCTGGCGCCGGTACGCGACCACGACTGGGTCGCCGCCCACTTCGGGCACGGGTAGC
>DASUUL010000127.1:0-4973 GCA_036374115.1 Acidimicrobiia bacterium
CGAGCTGTGCCGCGCCGCCGCTCCATGCCGGCTGTGTCGACCCCCGGTTCCACCTCGTGAGCCCCAAGGGGAAGGCCCCGACCTGGAACGTCATGGGGAACGGGAACTGGGCCACCGATCCTGCCTACGCCGGCAAGGTGCTCTCGCTCTACAACCACATGCGCGCGCACGCCGGCCTCGCGCCCGTCTGACGCGCCGCTCGCGGAGACGGGAGCTCAGGGCAGGCGGAGGCGGACGCGCACCGGCCGGTGGTCGGAGCCGACGTCGGGGAGCACCCTCGCCTCCAGCACCTCGACGTCGCTGCGGACGAGCACGTGGTCGATCTGGCTGTGAGGCCGGTGCGACGGCCAGGTGCGGCCGCGAAGCGTCCGATGCCAGCCCCGGAGCAACGTGACCGCCGGCGGCCCCCAGAAGTTGAGGTCGCCCGCCACGACGGCCCGCCGGTCCGCGCCCGGCAACCGGCCCCGGAGGCGGGCGAGCTGGATCGGCGGGCCGTGGGGGAGGCGTGACGTGAGGTGCACCGCCACCAGCTCCACCGGCCCGCCGGCGAACCCGAGCTCCACGTGGAGCGCGCACCGGCTGCGCGCGGGGTCGCCGGGCACGCGCGGCACGGGGATGTCGGGGAGGCGACGAGCGGGGAGTGCCGTGAGCACGGCGAGGCCCTTGACGCCCGTTCCCGAGCGCACCAGGTGCGGCCACGGGCGCACGACCGCGGGCCCGAACGGCGCTTCGAAGAGCTCCATGCTCCGGGCGGCGGCGGCGCGCTCGACGGCGCATTCACCTTCGTCGGGACGGTACGACTCCTGGACCACGATCACGTCGGCGTCGAAGCCGCAGAGCGCGTCGACGAGGTCGTAGGGCCCGGGGTCGGGTCGGGTCCGCAGCGACCAGGTTCCCGGCACGGAGACGTGTCGCGACCGCATGCCCGCGTGCGCGTTGAACGTGACGATCGTGAGCTCGGGCACGGGACGTGACGCTACCGGGCGAAGCCCTCGCACCCGCAGGCGGTCGGTCAGGTGCGCCCGCGCGCGTCCTCGAGGCTCGCCAGCACCTCGGCATCGAGCAGCTCCGCCTCGGGTCCGTATCCGAGCACGGCCGTGCCCTGCGCACCGCAGTGCGGGCACGCCAAGCCCACGACCGCGAGCATGTCGGCGGGGTCCGAGACGCCCTCGAGGCGCCGCAGGTGACGAAGCACGGTGTGGTCGGCGGGGGAGCGCTCGTGGCAGGCGAGGCACTCCACCTGCGCACCCGGCCGGGGCGCGAACTGCCCCGTGAAGCCCATCGCCTCGAGGTCGGCGAGCACCTCGAGGATCGTGCGGTCGGTGCCGTCGCCCATCACCCGCATCGTTGCCAGTGTCCCACGGTGCGCAAACCCGCCACCGACCTGCGGTAGCATGAGATCCCAGCGAGCCCACACCACGCTCGCGGGTCGATCTCATCGCTCCTTCGTCCGGCTTTCGTGCACGGAGTCGCCCCGAGGCTCGGCCCACCGCCACCGCTGAGGTCGGCGGCACGACTCCCAGAAACCTGACGAAAGCGAGCATCACCACATGAGCACCACCTTCGCCGACTTGGGCGTCTCGCCTGATCTCGTCGCGGCTCTCGCCCGTGACGGCATCACCGAGCCGTTCCCCATCCAGGCACTCACGATCGCCGACGCGCTCGCCGGCCGCGACCTCTGCGGCAAGGCCAAGACCGGCTCCGGCAAGACGCTGGCGTTCGGGCTCCCGTTGCTCGAGCGCGTGGGGAAGGCCGAGCCCCGCCGCCCCCGCGCCCTCGTGCTCGTCCCCACCCGCGAGCTCGCCAACCAGGTCAAGACCGTGCTGGCCCCGCTCGCCCGGCTACGCGACCGCCGGGCCGTCGCCGTGTACGGCGGCGTCGCGATGGAGCCGCAGACCAAGGCTCTCCGCAAGGGCGTCGACGTGGTCATCGGCACTCCCGGGCGCCTCATCGACCTGATGGAACGCAAGGAGATCTCGCTCGCGGCGGTCGAGATGCTCGTGCTCGACGAGGCCGACCGCATGGCCGACATGGGCTTCATGCCCCAGGTGCAGAAGCTGCTGCACCGCATCGAGTCGCCGCACCAGACGATGCTCTTCTCGGCCACGCTCGACGGCGCGATCAAGCGCCTGGTCGACCGCTACATGCACGACCCCCTTGCGCACGAGGTCGAGTCCGACGAGCCCACGGTCGAGGAGATGGAGCATCGCTTCCTCTTCGTGCACCAGATGGACCGGATCAAGGTCGCGGCTGCGATCACGCGCGGCGTCGACCGCACGCTCGTGTTCGTACGCACCAAGCGCGGCGCCGACCGGCTCGTGAGCCAGCTCCGCCGGGAAGGGGTGCGTGCCGGCGCCATCCACGGCGACCTCCGCCAGAGCGCGCGTGAACGGGCACTCTCCGATTTCGCGAGCGGCAAGATTCCCGTGCTCGTGGCCACCGACGTGGCCGCGCGCGGCCTGCACATCGACGCCGTCGACGTCGTGGTGCACTTCGACCCTGCCGACGACGACAAGGCCTACCTGCACCGCTCGGGCCGTACCGCCCGCGCCGGGGCCAAGGGCGTGGCCGTCACGCTGATGCTCTGGAACCAGGAGAACGACGTGCGGATGGTGCAGAAGCGCCTCGGCCTCGACGAGCCCATCGTCGAGGTCTTCTCGAACGATCCGCGCCTCGCCGACCTCCACAGCTTCGACGCCGACGAACGCGAGGACGCGCTCGCCTGACCTCGACGCCCCGCACCCCTGCGGCGTCGGGTCGTCTTCTATCGGCGCACGATCTTGATCTCGGTCGGGTCGGCCGCCACGTCGGGCTCGACGACGTCGAGGGTTCCCCGTCGCCGCGCGTCGGCGAGATGGCGCTCACGGGCCTGGCGGTGCACCCGCTCGCGTTGGACCGCGCGATGCCGGTAGGCCACCGCCACCACGAGCCCGGCGGCGGCCAGGAGCGCGAGCACCTTCAGGAAGGGGAAGCCCCCTCCGCCGCCGTCGTCGGTGGCGGCAGCCGGCGGCCGGGGCCGGGGGGTCGGCGCGTCCGCGACCGGGGCGCCCGGTCCCCGGGCGCCACCGGCCGAGATCGCCGGCGCGCCCAGTGGGCGGGGCACCCCGGTGAGTGCGATGAGGCGCCCCTGCAGGCTGGTGACGCGGGCGTCGGGAAGGTGCTCGCCGGTGCCCTCGGCCTCGGGGTCGGTCGCGAACCCACGGTCGAGGAGGCCGGCGGCCACGCCGTCGGCGTTGCCGGCGTTGAGGACCACCGCGACGAGCGAGCGGCCCTCGCGTGTCGCCGACGCCACGACGATCTCGCCCGCGGCCGGCGACGAGCTCGTGATCATGCCGGTCGCGTCCTGATACGCGCGGATGAAGCTGTTGTTGCTCTCCCGGAGGCCCGTCTCCACGCCGTCGGGCGTCACCACGCGGTAGTCGAAGAGCGCGACGATCTCGGCGAGCTCCGGGGTGGCGAGGACGTTCGCGGCGACGACCGCGAGGTCGTAGGCGCTCATCCGGGTCCCCCCGCCGGGCGCGGCGTCCTGGTCGGTACCGGCGGGATCGCCGAAGGTGCTGTCTTCGAGACCCATCAACGCGCCCACCCTCGCCATCTCGGCCGCGAACCCGTCGATCGAGCCTCCGGCCGCCTCGGCGAGGGCGTAGGCGGCGTCGTTGTGCCCCGACAGCAGCATCGCCTGCAGGAGGTCCTCGAGCTGCCAGAGCGTGTCCTCGCGCATCCCGAGCGTCGGTTCGGGGGCGTTGACGGCGGTCGCAGTGGTGAGGACGCGGTCTTCCAGCGCGATGCGCTGGACGGCGGTGAGCGCGGTCACGAGCTTGACGGCCCCCGCCACGGGGAGCGCCTCGTGCTCCCCTTGCGCCTCGAGAATCGCGCCCGACTGCGGATCCACGAGGATCGCTGCCTGTGTCGGGCCCGCCACCTGGTGCCGCGGCTCGCGGTCGGCCGCCGCGAGACCGGGCGTCGCCACGGTCAACGCGATGCCCGCGAGGAGTGGCCCTACTGCCCTGAACACCCCCGTGAGCGTAGGGGAAAATGTGTCCCCGCCTGGGAGCGGCGTGCGACGATGGCGGCGATGGGACGGATCTCGCAGCGCATCGGCGCCATCGCCGAATCGGCGACGCTCGCCGTCGACGCCCGGGCGAAGGCGCTCAAGGCGGCCGGTGAGGACGTCATCGGCTTCGGCGCGGGCGAACCCGACTTCCCGACGCCCGGGCACATCGTGGACGCCGCGGTAGCGGCGTGTAGCGACCCCGCCAGCCACCGCTACACCCCGACTCCGGGGCTTCCTGCGCTCCGGGAGGCGATCGCGGCGAAGACCGTGCGCGACTCCGGGTACGAGTGCGCGCCGTCACAGGTCGTCGTGACCAACGGGGGCAAGCACGCGGTCTACAACGCGTTCCAGGCGTTGCTCGACCCCGGCGACGAGGTCATCGTGCCCGCGCCCTACTGGACGAGTTATCCCGAGATCGTCGCCCTCGCCGGCGGCGAGGCCGTGGTGGTCCCGACCGACGAAGCGTCGGAGTTCCGGGTGAGCCTCGAGCAGCTCGACGCGGCGCGCTCGCCGCGGACCAAGGTGCTCCTCTTCGTGTCGCCGTCCAACCCGACCGGCGCGGTGTACCCGCCCGAGGAGGTCGAGGCGATCGGGCGCTGGGCTCTCGAGCGTGGTATCTGGGTCGTGACCGACGAGATCTACGAGCACCTCACCTTCGGTGCGCATCGGTTCACATCGATGCCGGCGCTCGTGCCCGACCTGGCCGACACCTGCGTGGTCGTCAACGGCGTCGCCAAGACGTACGCGATGACGGGCTGGCGCGTCGGCTGGCTGATCGCGCCCGTCGACGTCGTCGGGGCGATCACGAACCTCCAGTCGCACTCGACGTCGAACGTGGCCAACGTGTCGCAGCGAGCCGCCCTCGCCGCGGTCAGCGGCGACCTCGACGCGGTCGCGACCATGCGGGCGGCGTTCGAAC
>DASUUL010000128.1:0-14652 GCA_036374115.1 Acidimicrobiia bacterium
TCGACCGCTTCGAACAACGCCTGGAACGCGGCAATGAGCGCGTCGCCCCTCCCGTCGTGCGTACGCAGCTTTGCCAGCATCGAGACCTTGGCCATGACGCCCCTTTCCACCGTCGACGGGCGGCATCGTAGGCTGCGACCCCATGACCGAGCACGAACGCCCCTTTGGTCGCTACTTCGAAGACTTCGAGCCCGGCGACGTCTACAAGCACTGGCCGGGCAAGACCATCACCGAGTACGACGACCACCTCTTCTGCATGATCACCATGAACCACCACCCGCTCCACACGGATGCGTGGTTCGCCGAGACCCAGACGCAGTTCGGCAAGAACATCGTGGTGGGCAACCTCGTGTACTCCCTGGTGCTCGGGATGAGCGTGCCCGACGTGAGCGGCGTCGCCATCGCCAACCTCGAGGTGGAAGAGCTCAAGCACAAGATGCCGACCTTCCACGGCGACACCATCTACGCCGAGACCAAGGTGCTCGACAAGAAGGAGTCGTCGAGCAAAACCGATCGGGGCGTCGTCAGCGTGGAGACCCGCGGCTACAACCAGCGGGGCGAGGAGGTGTGCTCCTTCCGGCGCAAGGTGATGGTGCCCAGGCGCGGGGCGGCCGAGCCGCGCCGGCGGCCCTACTCGTCGCCGGGATAGGCCGGGCGATGCCGCCCGCGGCCGGCTGCACCTTCTGCGCCATCGTCGCCGGTGAGGTGGAGAGCGCCCACCGGGTGCACGAGACCGACGACTTCGTCGCCTTCCTCGACCACCGCCCGCTCTTCCCGGGTCACACGCTGGTGGTGCCCCGCGAGCACATCGGGACCCTGCTCGACCTGCCTCCCGGCCTCGTCGGTCCCTACTTCGGCGAGGTCCAGCGCCTCGCCGCCGCCGTCACCGCCGCGATGGGGGCACAGGGCTCGTTCGTCGCCCTCAACAACGTGGTGAGCCAGAGCGTCCCGCACCTGCACACCCACGTCGTCCCCCGCCGGCGCAAGGACGGGCTCCGCGGGTTCTTCTGGCCCCGGACGAAGTACGAGAGCGAGGCGGCGATGGCCGAGACGGCCGCACGCGTCCGCAACGCCCTCGGTTGACGGCTGCCGGGCGTTGTGTAATCGTGTAATCAATGAAGCAGGCGTCGAGCACGACCCAGGGGTGGTTCGCCGGCCGCCTGCCCGACGGGTGGTTCACGGGCACCCCCGAGGTCACCTACGACCGCGAGGAGATCCTCGTCGTGGGCGAGCTGGCCGAGCCCGAGCTCGGTGCCGGGCTCGACGACGAGGCCCGTGCCGCCGCCCGCCGGGCGCGGGTCGAGAGCTTCCGGGAGGACACCCGGGCTGCCCGCATGCGCGTCGCCGACGCCGCCGAGCAGAAGTTCGGGCGCAAGGTCGCATGGGGTGTGCGTTGTGGCGCCGAGCGGGTGATGTTCACGAGCCTGAGCGTCCCGGTGATGACCCGCCTCCGGATGGACGAGCGCTCGGTGCTCGACACCCTGGTGGAGGCGAGCGTCGCCCGCAGCCGCAGCGAGGCGCTCGCCTGGTGCGTCCGGCTCGTGCGCGACCACGAGTCCGACTGGATCCGGCAGCTGCGCGACGCCCTCGCCCACGTCGACGAGGCCCGCGCCCACGGTCCCGACCCCAGCTCCTGATGCGTTCGTCGTGCGCAAATATTGCGCACGATGAACGCATCGAGAGCGCGGGGTCAGGCGGTGAGGAAGCCGACGATCCTGGGGTTGACGACGTCGGGGCGCTCGAGGTGCAGGAAGTGGCCGGCGCCGGCGACGATCTCGAGCTCGAGGCCGGCGGGGAAGAAGGGCCGCTGCTCGTCCTCCACGACGCCTTCGACGCCCATGCACCCGTCGTCGCGCCCGTGCAGGTAGAGCGTCGGCACCGGGATCTCGCCCCCGCGCTTCGCCTCCACCTCTTCCAGGGCTGGATCGGGCGGGGTGGTGCCGAACATCGCGCGGTAGTAGCCGATGGCGGCGTCGATGCAGCCCGGGGCGGCGAACGTGTCCTTGAGCGCGCGCATGAACGCCGCCGGCGGCTCGTACCCCGGCGACCAGTCGCGCCACAGGAGGTCGATGAACGCGAAGTCGTCGGCGGGGACGGCGATGTCGGCGAGCGGCTGCTGGAAGAAGAACGTGTACCAGGACCGCTTGAGCTGCTCGGGAGCGAGGAAGTGCGGCGCGAACGCGGTGAAGTGCGGGACGGCCATGGCCACGAGCTTGCGGAAGCGATCCGGCGCGTAACCGCACGCCGTGTAGCCGGTGATCGCACCCCAGTCGTGGCCCACCAGCACCGCCTCGCCGCCGGGCCCGGCGAGCGCATCCGCGAGCGCCACGGCGTCGAGCGCCAGCGAGCCCACCTGGTAGTTCCCGTCGGGCGCGAGCGAGGTCGGGGCGTAGCCCCGCGTCCACGGCGCGACCGCGTGGTACCCGGCGCCGGCGAGGTCGACCAGCAGCGCCTCGAACGTGGGGGCGTGGTCGGGGAAGCCGTGGAGGCACAGGGCGAGCGGACCCCCGGCAGGGCCGTCCTCCAGATAGGCGAAGTCGATCCCGTTGGCGGTGACACGCGACTGCTGCACGGCGGGCACCCTAGGCGCTACGTCAGCACGCGCCGCCGGAAGCCGATGATCGCGATCCAACCGAGGACCACGGTGAACCCGACGAGCGCGCCGTAGATCGCCGGCGCCGGCATGTGCGGGATCCCGGTGAGCGCCATGCGGAACCCCTCGCTGATGTAGATGAGCGGGTTGACGAGCACTGCCCACTTCAGCCACGGGATCGCGTCGAGCCGCTCCCACGGGTAGTAGGCCGCCCCCAGCATCGTCATCGGGATCAGGATGATCCCGAACACCAGTGGGATCTGGCCCGGTTCGGCCCGGGTGCCGATCGCGAGCCCGAGCGCGCCGGCGAGCAGGCACGCCAACGGGCCGACCGTCACGAGCACGGGCCAGTTGACGTCGACCTCCACCGGCGTGCTCGGGATCCAGAGCGCGAACGGCACCACGATCAGCCCCGCGATCGCCGACTGGATCGCGCCCGACACCATCTTCCCGACGGCCACCGCCCAGATCGGCAGCGGGGCCATCACGCGGTCCTCGATCTCCCGGGTGTAGCCGAACTCCGCCACCAGCGGGATCGTCACCGCCTGGATCCCCTGGAAGATCACGGCCACGCCGATGAGCCCGGGCATGAGCGACGTCGAGAACAGGGCCGCGCCCTCGCCCGAGCCGCCCACGCCCTGGCCGATCTCGGGGAACACGTAGGCGAACACGAACACGATGAGCAGCGGTTGGGTGACCGTCCTCATGAGGAACGCGACGAACGTCTTGCGCAGCACCATGACGTCGCGCACCAGCAGCGCCCGGAAGGCGAACGTGGCGGCGGCGCGCTTCGACCGGACCGGTACGAGCGCCTGATCGAGCGACGCGGTTGCAGTTGTCATTCGCGCAGGTCCTTCCCGGTCAGGCTGATGAACACGGCTTCGAGCGTCGGCTCGGTGATCTTCACGTCGCTGATGTCGAAACCACCGGCGTCGGCGTGGGCGATGAGGCGGGCGAGGCCACCGTGATCGGCGTGCAGGTAGACGCGGACGAGGCCGTCGCTCGAGCTGACCGCCTTGACGCCCTCGAAGCCTTCGAGGTGCACCGCGAGCTCCGGCACCCGCGTGCTGTCGGGAGACGTGATCCGGATCTCGGTGTCGGCCGCGACCGTGCGTTTGAGCGCCGCGGGTGCGTCGAGGGCGAGGATCCGCCCGTGATCCATGATCGCCACCCGGTCGCAGAGCTGGTCGGCCTCCTCCATGTAGTGCGTGGTGAGGAGGATGGTCTGGCCGTCGGCGTGGAGCTCGTTGATCACTTCCCACAGCGCCAACCGGCTCTGGGGGTCGAGCCCGGCGGTAGGCTCGTCGAGGAAGAGGAGGCGGGGCTGGTGCAGCACCGCCCTCGCCACCATCAGCCGCTGGGCCATCCCGCCCGACAGCTCGAGGATCTCGGCGTCGGCGCGGTCGGCGAGGCGGAACCGCTCGAGGGCGTCGTCGGCGGCACGCTTGGCGCTGCGCGCCGTCATCCCGAAGTAGCGGCCGTGGAAGTAGAGGTTCTCCCACACGCTCAGCGCGCGGTCGAGCGTGCTCTCCTGGGGCACGACGCCGATCATCTGCTTCGCCGCAACCGGGTCGGCCACGACGTCGACGTCGCCCACCCAGGCCTGCCCGGTCGTCGGGAGCACGCGGGTCGTGAGCATGCCGACGGTGGTCGTCTTCCCGGCGCCGTTCGGGCCGAGGAGCCCGAAGATCTCGCCGCCGTGCACGCCGAGGTCGAGGTGGTCCACGGCCGTGATCGTGGGCCCGCCCTTCGACCGGTACACCTTGGTGAGCCCGGCGGTGCGGATGACGTGATGGGTGCCGATGTCCCAGAATCGCACACCGGCTGCGGCGAGAACTCGCCGTTCACGCCTGCGACCAGGGGCGATGAGTTTGTGAACGCCTCCCAGGCCGGTATCCTCCCTGTGTGCTCGGGGGGACCAGGGTTCGCTTCCACGGCGTGCGCGGCTCGACACCGTGCGCCGGCCACCGGTACGAGCGGTACGGCGGGAACACGTCGTGTGTCTCCGTCGAGGTCGACGGCCACAACCCCGTCATCTTCGACATGGGCACGGGCCTGCGGCCCTACGGCGAGGAGCTCGTCGGCTTCGCCACCAGCGGTCCCGAGGGGCGTGCCGACCCCTGCAACCCCTTCCACGGCACCGTCCTGTTGACCCACCTGCACTGGGACCACATCCAGGGCCTGCCGTTCTTCGCTCCGGTCGGCAACCCCGACGCCACCCTCGACGTGTACGGGCCCGCCCAGGAGGAGGGCCCGCTCGCCGACGTGTTCACGGGCGTGATGCGCCCGCCGTACTTCCCGATCCGGCCCGCCCAGCTCCAGGGGACGGTGCGCTTCCACGAGGCCGCCGACGACGACTTCGCCGTCAACGGCGCCAAGGTGCGCTCACGGTGGGTGCGCCACACGAGCCCCACCCTGGGGTTCCGCGTCGACGTCGAGGGCGTCTCGGTCGCGTACCTGTCCGACCACGCCACGGGCTGCACCGACGATCCCGCCGACTACGTACCCCCCGCCGTCCTCGAGCTGTGCGACGGTGCCGACCTCGTCATCCACGACTCCCAGCACACCTGCGAGGAGTACGAGTCGAAGTGGTTCTACGGGCACTGCACCGTCGACTACGCCGTGCATGTCGCCCGCGAGGCGGGCGCCCGCAACCTCATGCTCTTCCACCACTGTCCCTCTCACGCCGACGACGACATCGACCTCATGCTCGTGCACGCGCGTGAGCTCGCCGGGCGCGTCGCCGGCGGTCTCGAGGTCATGGCCGCGCACGAGGGTCTCTGCATCGAGCTGCACCAATCCGTCCGGTGAACACCGGCGCATGAGCGACAGTGAGAGTGCCGAAGCGCTGATGGCGCCGGACGAGGCGTCCTTCCGGACGGTCCTCGGGCATTTCGCCACCGGCGTGACGATCATCACCGCGATGGACGGCGAGGAGCCGGTGGGAGTGTCGGCCAACTCGTTCACGTCGGTGTCGCTCGACCCGCCGCTCGTGCTGTTCTGCGCCGCGAAGGAGTCGACGACCTGGCCCCGCATCGAGCGCGCCGGGAAGTTCACGGTCAACATCCTCAACGAGCATCAAGAGGACGTGTGCCGCGTGTTCGCGACGAAGGGCGCCGACCGCTTCAGCCGCATCGGCTGGAGGCCCAGCGCCAACGGCCAGCCGATCCTGCACGACTCGCTCGCGTTCATCGACTGCGAGATGGAGGAGCAGTACGACGCCGGCGACCACGTGATCGTCGTCGGACGGGTGCAGGAGCTCGGCATCCTCTCCGAGGAAGGCCCGCTGCTCTTCTACCGCGGCGGCTACGGCCGGCTTGCCACCTGACTCCCGCCGGCTCGCCGGCCGGGTGGTGGTGGTGTCGGCCCGCGAGGGCGCCGCCGCCCGGGTGCTGGCGGCCGAGGGCGCCACGATCGTGATCGTGGGCGCGGCCGACGCCGCCGGCGCGCTCGCCGCCGAGGTGGAACGCACCGGCGGGCGAGCGTGCGTGTTCACCGGCGACCTCGGCGACGCCGCCGAGCGCGCCGCGCTCGCGGAGATGCTCACCGAGCTCTTTTGACGCTTCCGAGTAGCCTCGGATCATGTGAGGTCGCCCGTGCCCCCCGCCGAGCCGCCTGAACCCGACAAGCCCGGCGTCGACGAATCCGGCGTCGACGAGCCATCCGGCGTCGACGAGCCCGACGTCGACCAGCCCGACGTCGACCAGCCCGACGTCGACAGGGAGGCGCGGCGGGCCGGGTGGCGGCTCATGGGCGAGACCATCCGCCCCCAGCGGTGGTGGGTGGTCACCGGCGTCGTCGCCGGCCTCCTGTGGACGGGCGCACGGGTCACGGTCCCGCTCCTCGCCGCCGGCGCCATCGACAACGGCATCCTGGAGGGCGACGAGGGCACCGTCGTCCGGTACGCGATCGCGATCGCGATCGTCGGGATCGTACAGGCGGTGTGCACGGGATTGCGCCGGTACTCGGCGTTCCGCCTCTCGCTGCGCGTCACCACGAACCTGCGGGAGCGCCTGTTCACCCATCTCCAGCGTCTCCACTTCGCGTTCCACGACGAGGCGCAGACCGGACAGCTCATGGCGCGGGCGAACTCCGACCTCCAGCAGGTCCAGGTCGTCGTCGTGCTGCTCCCGCTGGCAGCCGCCAGCCTGCTCACGATGCTGGCGGTGCTGGTGATCATCCTCGTGAAGTCGCTGGGGCTGGCCGTGCTCGTGCTCGTCACGCTGCCGTTCCTCAACATCGCCGCCACCCGCTTCACGCGCCGGATCCAGCCGGTGTCGCTCGAGCTGCAGGAGGAGCTCGCCGACCTGTCGGGCGTGGTCGAGGAGAGCGTCGCCGGAGTGCGGGCCGTGAAGGGCTTCGGTGCCGAGCGGCTCCAGGCGGCCCGGCTCCGCCACGAGGCCGACTCGGTCCTCGACCGCGCGCTCGCGGCCGCCCGCCTCCGGGCCGGGTTCCTGCCCCTCGTCGACCTGCTGCCGACCCTGTCGCTGGTGGCGATCCTCTGGTACGGCGGTCACCAGGTGCTCAACGGCGACCTCGAGCTCGGCTACCTCGTCGCCTTCAACTCCTACGTGCTGATGCTCATCTGGCCGTTGCGCATGATGGGGATGCTGCTGGCGCAGGCGTCGCGCTCGTCGGCCGCCGCCGGCCGCGTCCACGAGGTGCTCGCCACCGAGCCCGCGATCGTCGACGTCACCGGGGCCCGCACGCTCCCCGACGGCCCGGGCGAGATCCGCTTCGAGGGGGTGCGCTTCAGCTACGGCGGTGTGGGCGGGCCACCCGTGCTCGACGGCCTCGACCTCGTGGTGCGCGGGGGCGAGGCGGTGGCGCTGGTGGGGGCCACCGGTTCGGGGAAGACGACCGTCGCGCGCCTGGTGCCGCGCTTCTACGACGTCGACGACGGCCGGGTCCTCCTCGACGGAGTCGACGTGCGCGCCGTGAAGGTGCGGACGCTGCGGCGCAGCGTCGGCATCGTGTTCGAGGACACCTTCCTGTTCTCCGACTCCGTGCGCGAGAACATCGCCTTCGCCGACCCGGAGGCGCCGCTCGACGAGGTGGAGCGGGCGGCGCGCCTTGCCGGCGCCGACGGCTTCGTCGCGAACCTGCCCGATGGCTACGACACCGTGATCGGCGAGCACGGGTTCTCGCTCTCGGGTGGCCAGCGCCAGCGCCTCGCGATCGCGCGGGCGGTGCTCGCCGATCCCAGGGTGCTGATCCTCGACGACGCCACCTCGTCGGTCGACCCCACCAAGGAGCACGAGATCCGATCGGCGCTGCGCGAGGTGATGGCCGACCGCACGACGCTCATCATCGCCCACCGTCCCGCGACCATCGCCCTCGCCGACCGGGTGGTCCTCCTCGAGGGCGGGCGGGTCGTCGCCGAGGGCCGCCACGAGGAGCTGCTCGAGTCGTCGTTGCGGTACCGGGCCGTGCTGGCGCAGGCCGAAGCCGAGGCCGATGCCGTGACCGCGGGGACGAGGGCCGACGGATGATGCGAGGCGGCGGAGGCGGCGGGCCGTTCGGCGCCCACGCGGTGGAGGAGAAGCTCAGCCGGGACGATGCCCGCCGGGTGATGCGGCGCCTGGCGCGGCTGCTGCGTCCCCGCCGGCGCGAGATCGGCTTCGCGCTGTTCCTGCTCGTGGCGCAGACCGCGTGCCTGCTCGCCGGGCCCGCCCTCGTGCGGTACGGGATCGACCACGGGCTGGAGGACGGCAACGCCGCCAACCTCAACCGCGCCGCCGTCACCTACCTGGTGCTCGCGTTCGTCGGCGCCGCACTCGGGCGCGCCGTCATCAAGGCCGTCGCGCGCGTCGGCGAGACCTTCCTGCGCGACCTGCGCGACCGCGTGTTCCGGCACCTGATGTCGCTCGGTCTCGACTTCTTCGAGCGGGAGCCGACCGGCCGCCTCGTCTCCCGGATGACCTCCGACATCGACGCCATGCAGGAGCTCGTGGCGATGGGCCTGGTCATGTTCGTCCAGAACGGGCTCATCTTCCTCGGCGCGGTCACCGTGATCTTCCTGATGAGCTGGAAGCTCGCGCTCTTCACGTTGGTCGTCGTCCCGCCCGTGATGATCGCCAGCCGCTGGTTCCGGCGGGAGTCGAACCGCGCCTACCTCGAGGTGCGCGACGCCATCGGCCAGAACCTCTCCACGTTGCAGGAGGGGTTGGCGGGGGTGCGCGTGGTCCAGGCGTTCGGGCGCGAGCGCGCCGTCAGCCGCCGCTTCCGGGGCACGAACGAAGCCCAGTACGACGCCCATCTGGAGACGGTGCGGATCTCGGCCCGGTACTTCCCGCTCGTCGAGTTCTCGGGCGTCGCCGGAACCGCGCTCATCATCGGGATCGGCGGATGGTTCGTGAGCCGCGACATCGTCACCGTCGGCACCGTGGCGGCGTTCGTGCTCTACCTCAACAACCTCTTCGAGCCCGTGCAGCAGCTGAGCCAGCTCTACAACCTGGTGCAGCAGTCGGGCGCGGCCCTCCAGAAGCTCTTCGAGCTGCTCGACACGCCCACGTCGATCGACGAGCGGCCCGGCGCCGTCGACCTGCCCGCGACCGGGGCCCTCCAGGTTGAGCACGTCACGTTCGGGTATGCCGACGGCGCCCCCGTGCTCCTCGACGTCTCCCTTCCGGTGATGCCGGGCGAGCGGGTCGCGCTCGTGGGGCCCACGGGTGCGGGGAAGTCGACGCTGGCGAAGCTCGTCGCCCGCTTCTACGACCCTCGGGAGGGCCGGGTGCGCTTCGGTGGCGTCGACCTGCGCGACGCCACCCTGCGGAGCCTGCGCGAGCGCATCGTGGTCGTGCCCCAGGAGGGCTTCCTGTTCGCCGGGACGGTGCGCGACAACATCCGCTTCGGGAACGCCGACGCCACCGACGACGACGTCGACGCGGCCGTGGCCGCGCTCGGGCTCACGGAGCGGTTCGAGGCGCTGGCCGAGGGTCTCGACACCGAGGTGCGCGAGCGAGGGTCGCGCCTGTCCGCGGGCGAGCGCCAGCTGGTGTCGCTGGCGCGTGCCGCGCTCGCCGATCCGACGCTGCTCGTGCTCGACGAGGCCACGTCCAACCTCGATCCCGGCACCGAGCAGACCGTGGAGCACGCGCTCGAACGGCTCATGGAGGGTCGCACGGTCGTGGTGATCGCCCACCGTCTCACGACCGCGGCGCGCGCCGACCGGATCGCGGTCGTCGACGACGGCCGCCTCGCCGAGTTCGGAACCCACGACGAGCTCCTCACCCGGGAGGGCCGCTACGCCAGCCTGTACGCCGCCTGGGTCGCCGCCCCCACCTCCACCACCTCTGGCGTCGCCGACCTCCAATAGACGGAGGTCTATGACGCCAAGACGCGCGTGGGAGGGGCCGCGCTAGCGCATGAGGCCGGCGCCGGTGACGAGGGGGAGGTCGAGAGCGGACAGCAGTCCGGGCGGCGCGTTGCACACCGCCGGCACCGCGTTCAGCACCCGCATCGCGGTCATGAGGAGGCCGCCGGCGTTGTGGTCGGCGCCGTCGCCCACGAACTCGAGCTCGCACGTGATCCTCGGATCGCCCTCGAGCAACACGCGGTAGGAGCCCTCCCCGCTCGGCTGCGGCCAGTCGGGCGCGGCGGCGTCGTGCATGCGCGTGACGTGCTCCACCACGATCCTCGGCTCCCCGCCGACGATGCCCTGCACCTCGAACCGCAGGCCCGCCATGGTGCCGGCCTCGATCGTCCCGCTCGGGACCGAGAACGTCTCGGTGGCCGCCCACTTCTCGTACGTCTCGCGCAGCTCCTCGACCTCGACCCCGAGCCCGTCGGCAATGGCGTGCACCGCGCCGCCCCACGCCAGCCCGAGCACGCCCGGCAGCAGCAGGAGCGGGTCGTGGTCGAGCGGCTTGCCGAAGCCCATCGTGTCGAACAGCACCTCGGGCTGGTCGTAGGTGTCGTAGTTGAGGATCTCCATGACCCGGACGGCGTCGACGCGCTTCGCGAACCCCGACAGCACCAGCGGGATCAGGTCGTTGGCGAAGCCCGGGTCGATGCCCGAGGTGAAGCACGACGTGCCGCCCTTCTCGCACGCCGCCTCCAGCGGCTCGCGGTAGCGCGCCGGCGCCGACGGCGGATGGATCAGCGGCACCACCGACGTCGACACGACGTTGGTGCCCGACTCGAGGATGTGGCACATGTCGGCGACCGCTTCGTCGGGGCGGAGGTCGCCGGTGGCCATGTAGGAGACGCAGTCGGCGCCGAGGCGCAGCACGGCCTCGGGGTCGGTGGTGGCGGTGACCCCGACGGGGTCGACGCCGGCGAGCTCGCCCGCGTCCCGCCCGGCCTTCTCCTCGCTGTGCACGAGCAGCCCGACCAGCTCCAGCTCGGGGTGCTCGATGATCGCCCGCAGCGCCGGTCGCCCGACGTTGCCCGTCCCCCATTGCACGACGCCGTAGGTCATGGCGCCGCACCGTAGCGGCCCCCCGGAGTTTTCGTGTGCGGAGGCGACCGATACGGTCACGCAGCACACGAGAGCGAGGAACCAGGAGGCAGGCGCCGTGCAGGAGTTCCGGGGGAAGATCGGTCGGTACCGCTCCGAGTCGGAGCCGTGGTGGCCGGAGCCGGCGCGGCCGCCCGCGGGGGCACCGAACGTGATGGTCGTGCTCCTCGACGACATCGGCTTCGCCCAGCTCGGCTGCTTCGGATCCGACATCGAGACGCCGACCTTCGACCGGCTGGCGGCCACCGGCCTCCGCTACACGAACTTCCACACCACCGCCCTGTGCTCACCGACGCGCGCGTGCGTGCTCACCGGCCGCAACCACCACCGCACCGGCATGGGCCGCATCACCGACCTCGCCACCGGCTTCCCCGGGTACAACTGCCGCATCGGTCGCGAGCACGGCTTCCTCTCCGAGATGCTCGTGCCGCACGGTTACGCCGCCTACGCAGTCGGCAAGTGGCACCTCACGCCCGACGACGAGCGCCACCTCGGGTCGTCCCGGGCGCGCTGGCCCCTCGGCCGCGGCTTCGAGCGCTACTACGGCTTCTTCCCCGGTGAGACGCACCAGTTCGCGCCGTCGCTCGTCGACGACAACCACTACGTGGCCCCACCCCGGTCGTGGGAGGACGGCTACCACCTGAGCGAGGACATCGCCGACCGGGCTATCGAGTACCTCGCCGACCTCCGCCACGCCGAGCCCGCCAAGCCCTTCTTCCTCTACCTCTGCACCGGCGCGTGTCACTCGCCGCACCATGCGCCTCCCGGCTGGATCGAGCGCTACCGGGGCCGCTTCGACTCCGGGTGGGACGCGTGGCGCGAGGCGACCCTGGCCCGCCAGATCGACGGCGGTGTGATCCCCGAGGGCACCGAGCTGTCACCCCGTCCCGACTGGGTGCCGGCGTGGGACTCGCTGCCCGCCGACCAGCAGCGCGTGTTCGCGCGCTTCCAGGAGTGCTTCGCCGGCTTCCTCAGCCATGCCGACCACCACATCGGCCGGGTGCTCGACTTCCTGGCCGAGACCGGTGACCTCGAGAACACCATCGTCATGGTGCTCTCCGACAACGGTGCGTCGTCCGAGGGCGGCCCGACCGGGTCGATCAACGACATCCGCCCGTGGAACGTCGCCCCGCGCGAGGTGGAGGAGGCGATCGCCCGCCTCGACGACATCGGCGGCCCGCTCCTGCACAACAACTACCCGTGGGGCTGGACGGTGGCGGGCAACACTCCGTTCCGGCGGTGGAAGCGTGAGGTACACGAGGGCGGCGTCGCCGATCCCCTCATCGTCTCGTGGCCGGCGCGCATCACCGACGGTGGGGGCGTCCGGCGCCAGTACGCGCACGCGATCGACCTGGTGCCGACCGTCCTGGACGCCATCGGCATCGAAGCACCCGCCCAGATCGACGGCGTCACCCAGTCGCCGCTCGACGGGGTCAGCTTCGCCCCCACCTTCAGCGACGTCGACGCGGCCGCGCACCGTGAGACGCAGTACTACGAGATGCTCGGGTGCCGCGCGATCTACCACCAGGGTTGGAAGGCGGTGGTGTACAAGACGATCGCCGACCCGTCGGTGTCGTGGGACCACGATCCGTGGGAGCTGTACCACCTCGTCGACGACCCGACCGAATGCCACGACCTCGCCGCCACCCATCCCGAGAAGCTGCGCGAGCTCCAGGAGCGCTGGTGGGTGGAGGCGGCGCGCAACAACGTGCTGCCGCTCGACAACTCGCCCTTCGACCGCCTCTTCGGCGAGGAACGACCCGGTCACGAGGGCAGGAGCCGCTACGTGTACTACCCCTTCGGCGGTCCGGTGACGGAAGAGGCGGCCGTGAACGTGCGCAACCGGTCGCACACGATCACGGCCGACGTGTCGATCCCCGACCACGGCGCCGAGGGCATGCTGCTCGCGCAGGGATCGATCTTCGGCGGCTTCGCGCTCTTCGTGCGCGACCGGCGCCTCCACTACGTCCACAACTTCGTGGGGCTCGAGGTGCACGGCATCTCGTCGACCGTCGAGCTGCCCACCGGTGACCGCCTGCTCGAGTTCCGGTTCACGAAGACCGCCGAGCACGCCGGCACCGGCGAGCTGCTCGTCGACGGCGAGCCCGCGGGCGAGACCGAGATCCCGCGGTTCACGCCCACCCGGTTCTCGATCACGGGCGAGGGCCTCTGTTGCGGGTTCGACAGCGGCATGCCGGTCGTCGACGAGTACCGCCCCCCGTTCCGCTTCACGGGCACGATCCGCCGGGTCGTCGTCGAGGTGGCCGGCGCGCCCTTCCTCGACCCCCAGGCGGAAGCCGAGCTCTCCATGCGTGCGCAGTAGCGCGAAGGAGTAGGGTTTTTCGCGATTACCGGTCGGTGCAGCGAAGTCCGGTGTGATCCCGGCGCTGTCCCGCAACTGTGATGCCTCGTCCGGGGACCAGCCCCTGGAGGGACGAGGTGAGCCAGGTCGCCTGGCCGATCGGTGACGAATGCAGCTCTCGAGGACAGGGCGCATCGTCCGGCAGCACCCCTGTCGGCGGGCATCTTCCTCGACCGACAGGAGGTACGCATGAGACGCCGATTCGCAGGTTCGCTCGGGTTCGTCGCGTTGGTCGCGGCTTCGTTCGTCGGCGCACCGCCGGGCGGGGCCGCGGGCTCCGACGACTTCCCGGTGATCGTCAAGGCCGACAACGGGAAGGTCGAGATCGAGGAGCGGCCGGAGCGCATCGTGTCGCTCTCGGCGAGCGCCACCGAGATCCTCTTCGCCATCGGCGCCGGCGACCAGGTGGTGGCGGTCGACGAGCAGTCCGACTACCCGGCCGGTGTTCCCACCACGGACTTGTCGGGCTACGAGCCCAACATCGAGGCGATCGCCGGATACGAGCCCGATCTCGTCGTCGTGGGCTCTCCCGGCGTCGCCGAGCCACTCGAACGGCTCGACATCCCCGTCATCGAGGACGACGCCCCGACCCGGTTGAAGGGTGCGTACCGTCAGTTCCGCAGGCTCGGGAAGGCGACGGGACACCGCGACGAGGCCGACGACGCCGTCGCCGGGATGAAACAGGAGATCGCCGATCTGGTCGAAGGGGTGCCCGATCGGGACGCGCCCGCGACCGCGTACTGGGAGCTCGACGACACCTACTACTCGGTCACGTCGGAGACGTTCATCGGCCAGGTGCTCACGCTCGCCGGGCTGACCAACATCGCCGACGAGGCCGACGACACCACCGACTACCCCCAGCTGACGTCGGAGTTCATCGTCAGCGCCGATCCCGACTTCATCCTCCTGGCCGACACCGAGTGCTGCGGACAGTCGGCGGAGACGGTCGCCGATCGTCCCGGTTGGGCCGACCTCACCGCCGTCCGGGACGGCGGCGTCGTCGAGCTCGACGACGACGTCGCGTCGCGTTGGGGTCCCCGCGTGGTCGAGCTGTTCGAGGTCATCGTGGAATCGACGACGACGTGACCACGCTCGCGCCCGGCCCGCTGCGCGTCACGCGCCTTCGCCCCCGGTGGATCGTCGCCGGTGTCCTCGCCGTGGTGGTGGCGGCGACGCTGGGTGTTGCCATCGGGCCGGTCGCGATCGCACCCGGACGTCTCTTCGGCGAGGTTGCCC
>DASUUL010000129.1:0-6901 GCA_036374115.1 Acidimicrobiia bacterium
GTGCTGTCGGCCCAGCCGAGCTTGTACTTGCCCAGGTCGATCCCGCTGACTGCCATGCGCTCACCTCCCCCACGGGGGTGCGGTCGAAAACCTCGGACCCGGGCCGGACGAGGGGGATCGGCCCGGGATTTCCACTACGCCGATAGTAACAATTCCCCACCCCCCGGACAATCCCGCGAACGGCGGGAATGCCCGATCAGGGCTGCGTCGTCGTGGTGGGGGTCGCCTCCCCGCTCGCCAGCGCCCGGGCCTCGTCGATGATGCGCCCGACCTCCTCGATGAGGCGGGCGTACTCGGTGAAGTCACCCGCGGCCAGCGCCTCGAGCGCCTCGTTGTAGCGCTGGTCGGCGAGGTCGAGCAGCTCCTGGACGTCCTCGGGCAGCGGCTCGGTCGGCTCGGCGGGTGCGGTGGTCGTCGTGGTGGGCTCCTCGGGCTCCTCGCCGCCGTCGGGCTCGAGCTCGGGGTCGGAGACGAGATCGGGCTGCTCTTCGATCCCGAAGACCACGTTGAGACCCTGCTCGACCGTCGGCGTCAGCACTGCGTCCCGGCCGGGCGTGAACATCGCCACGAAGCGGAACTGGGGGAACCCCGACGCACCGCTGCCCTGCACGTAGATCGGCCGGATGTAGAGGATCGACTCGCCCACCGGGATGAGCTGGAGGCTCCCGGAGATCACCGTGGAGCCCCGTTGGTCGAGCAGCGACAGCACCCGGGAGATCTCGGCGGTGCTCGCGAACTCGTTGTTCACCTGCACGGGCCCCCGGACCGTCTCACCCTGGGGCATCTCGTATGCGGTCATCTCGCCGTACTTGCCGGGATCCGAGTTCGCGACCATGAACGACACGAGTCGCGTCTGCTGGTTGCCCTCCGACACGGGGACGAACGGCTGGAGGATGACGAAGCTGGGCTGATCGTCGCCCGGCAGCGTGATGTACAGGTAGTACGGGTCCATCCGCCGCCCCGTCGAGGTGGCGTCCTGCGGGCCCTCTTCGGTGTCCGTATCGGCGTCGGCGTCGCCGGCGGCGGCAAGGTTGGCCTCTTCGAGCGTTCCCGACCCCGGGTCGGGTGAGAGGAGCCACTTGGCGTTGCCGTTGTAGAAGCGCCGGTTGTTGGTGACGTGGTAGGTGGCGAACACGTCCGACTGAAGGCGGAACAGGTCCTCGGGGTAGCGCAGATGCGAGCGGAGCTCCTCCGACATCTCGTCGAAGTCGGTGAAGAGGTCGGGGAACGCCTTCTGGTACGCCCGGATGAGCGGATCCTCGGGATCGATCACGTAGAAGGTGACCGTGCCGTCGTAGGCGTCGATCGTCGCCTTGACCGAGTTGCGCACGTAGCTGAAGTCGTGGTCGAGCCCGCCCGCGCCCGAGTACGACTCCGAGTACGGGTACTCGTTGGTCGTGGTGTAGCCGTCGAGCACCCACAGCACCTTGCCGTCGACCACGACCGGGTACGGGTCGGCGTCGAAGTCGAGGAAGGGCGCCAGGTTCTCCACCCGCTCGCGGATGTCGCGGTCGAAGAGCACCTTCGTGCTCCCGGTGACCTGCCCGGAGATGAGCGGGTTGATGTCGCCGAAGCGAAGGGCGAACGCGGCGCGGCGCACGATGTTCGACATCTCGACACCGTCGGCGCCGTCGTAGCGGTTGGTGGCGTCCGCGCGCCCCTCCCGCGGGTAGTCGAACTCCCGCTGCTTGGCGTCGACGAGCGCGTAGCCGCCGAGTCCCTCGCCGAAGTAGACCTCCGGCACGGTGACCTCGATGGGCGCGTTCTCGGGCAACGGGATGTCCTCCACGACGAAGGCCGGATCGCCGTCGGCCGTGGCCTCGTTCGTGGGCGCGGCGACGATGCCGTAACCGTGTGTGTACACGAGGTGGCGGTTCACCCACGACTGGCTCGGCAGCTCGTCGCTGTTGATCTCACGAGCGGAGAGCACGACCTGGCGGATGTCGCCGTCGATCGGATAGCGGTCGATGTCGACGTCGTCGAAGTCGTAGAACGTCGTGAGCCCCTGCAGGGTCTGGAACGTCGTTCGCGCCACGTCGGGGTCCCAGAGGCGGGCGTTGTCGATCGTGGCCCGGTTCTCCTCGACGACCTCCTGGGTGAGCGAGGGCTGGTAGGGAAACTCGGTCTGGTCGATCACGTCGAGGCCGAACGCCGCACGCGTGGCCTCGACGTTGCGGGCGATGTAGGGGACCTCGCTCTCGAACTCGTTGGGATTCACGCTGAAGCGCTGCACCCCGGCGGGGTAGATCGTGCCGATCACGATCGAGACGAAGCCCCAGAGACCTACGGCGATGATGGGGAGGATCCAACCCCGCCGCCAGATGTTCCAGATGAAGAGGGCCGCGGCCGCGACCGAGATGAACATCAGCAGCCGCAGGGCCGGGAGCTGGGCGCGCACGTCGGTATAGCCCGCGCCGCGCACCACGCCGCGCTCCGAGAAGTTCAGCTCGAACTGGGCCAGGTAGTACTGCGCCGTCTTGACCAGCGCCATCGTCGCCAGGATCACCGACAGGTGCGCCTTCACCTGCGGAGTGACCCGCTGGAACGGACTCTGGAACCGGATCCCGCCGTTGAGGTAGTGCGCGACCGCCGTCACCAGCAAGACGATGACGAGCCCGGCGAACAGCCAGTCGGCGATGAAGCGCAGGAACGGCAGCTGGAAGACGTAGAAGCCGACGTCCCTGTGGAACTGGGGGTCCTCGATACCGAAGTCGACCCGGTTCGTGAACAGGATCCACTGCCGCCACTGGGACGACACCCCGACGCCGGCGACGAGGGCGAAGAAGAGGGCGACGCCGATGCGGATCCGGCCCGTGTAAGGAGCGACCGCGTGCTGGTAGCGCTCGACCAGCTCGTCTTCGGGCCCCATCGAGCGGTACTTGGGTGCGAGCCGGTCGGCGATGAGCAGGTTCGCGAACATGATCGCGAAGAACACGACCGTGAACACGTGTGCCGGCACGATCCGGGCCCCGAGCAGGCCCTGCCACGTGTCGCTCTGGCCGAGGGAATCGAACCAGAGGTAGTCGGTGTAGAAGCCGGCCAGCCCGCGCAGGCTGAACAGCAGGACGATGACCGCGACGACGGCGGCGATCAGCCAGCCGCGAACGCGAAAACGAGAACGAGGCCGACGCGGAGCGGTCGGAACGCGCATCTCGCCGCAGCCTAGAGGGGAGCGGCCGCCGGAGCAGGTCGGGCCGACGGGTCAGGCGTCGTCGATCACCGTGACGAGGCAACGACACCCGGGGTGCGCGGGCGGGTGCTGTTGGCCGGTCGGGAACGCCGAGCCGCGGGCCGTCGGTTCGAGTGCGTTGTCGTCGCAGTCGGCGCACCGGTTGGCGGCGGCGGGCACCCACCGGAGGCGCGCCCCCTCGGGCGCGGCGTCGTACACACCGCGCGTGTACGCCGCCGCCAGCAGGTCGCCGACGCGGGCCTCGAGATCCTGTGACCGCCACTCGCGGTAGCGGGCACCGATGCGCGCCACGAGCTCGGCCCCCCGATCGGCTCCCTCGCCGGGAACGCCGTCGAGGGTGGCCACGAGGCGCTCCCGCAGCGGTGTGACCAGCGACTCGGCGAGCCCGCTCACGAGCCGGCGGGGCGCCCCCGCGCCGGCCGATCCCCCGCCTGCCGACCGGCGCCCGGCGGCGTATGCCTCGTCGACGGCGGGCTCGACCACGTCGGCCCAGTCGGTCACCTCGACGCTCAACGGCGCCAGCAGCTGCTCCGCCTCCACCTTGCCCCGTTGCCGCCGCAGCCGGTCGAGGAGGTCGTTCTGCTCGTCTTGGAGCGCGCGCTTGCACCGGCGCAGGAGGTCGGCGCGCACCGGCTCGAGCGCGTCGTCACGCCGGGCGAGGAGCGATTCGTCGAGCCCTTCGCCCTCGTCGGCGGGCGCGGCCTCGAACTCGGCGGGCTCCGCCGGCTCGGCCGCGGGCGTCTCCCGTTCGGCGGGCGCTTCCACCCCGTCGGTCTCGTCCGCCGGTGCCGGGGCGGGCGACGGCGCGGGCTCGGCCTCGAGCACGGCCCGGGCCCGGTCGACGTCGTCGGCGCGGTCGGCCCGGATGCGGGCGAAGAGCTCCTCGACGGCGGGGCGCTCGGCGTCCGAGTCGTCGGCGTCGGACTCGTCGACCTCGCGCTCGAGCTCCGCCTCGGGTTCCTCCGCCGGCTCGGGCTCGGCCGCGGGCTCGGTTTCGGGTTCGGCCTCCGCCTCCGCCTCCGGCTCGGCGTCCGCGTCCGCCTCGAGCCTCCCATCGGGCTTCGGCCCGGCCTCGGCTCCGGCCGCGGGCTCCGCGTCCTCGGGTTCCGTCACCGCTTCCTCTTCGGGTTCCGCCACCGCTTCGGGTGGCGCCACCTCCGGTGGGGCGGGCGCGTCGGCGGCCGAGGCCCGGCGGGCCGCCTCGTCGAAGGCGGAGACGGCGTCGACGATCCCGCCGAGCGAGCCCTTGACGACCCGGCCGGCGCCGATCAACCCCTCGCGCGCGGCACGGAGCTCGTCGAGCTCGG
The DNA here is from genome assembly GCA_036374115.1 of Acidimicrobiia bacterium. Lineage (GTDB taxonomy): Bacteria > Actinomycetota > Acidimicrobiia > IMCC26256 > JACDBD01 > JACDBD01. The sequence goes on from DASUUL010000129.1 coordinate 4,498, forward strand.
TCTGCAACGCGGTGCGGCGTTTGGCGAGGTCGGCGAGGATCCGCTCGCGCACGGCCCGGGCCTCGCTCACCATCTCCCGCCCCCGCTGGCGGGCGGCCTCGAGCTCGGCGTGGGCGTCGCGCGCCGCCTGCCGGAGCTCGGCCTGCGCCTTGCCCTCGATGTCGCGCTGGATCGCGGTGGCGGCGGCCTCGGCCTCGCGCGTCCGATCGGCGAGCAACGACTCGGCGAGCGCGCGGGCGCGCCCGGCCTCGGCCTCGGCCTCCTCCACGATCGCCTGCGCCCGGTTCGTCGCATTGGCCTTGATCTCGTCGGCGGCCTCCTGTGCCGATCGCAGCACCCGCGCCGTCTCCTCGCCGAGGTGCTCGAGGAGCTGCTCCTCGGTCGGCGACGGGGGGTGCGCGACCCGCGCCTCGAGCTCGTGGACCCGCGCCAGGAGGTCGCGCTCACGTCCGACGGCATCGGCCATCTCGGCCGCGACCTCCTGGAGGAACTCGCGCACCTCGTCTTCGGAGATTCCGCGCCGAGCTGCCGAGAACGACCGGTACGCGACCTCCTCGGGTGTCAGCCCGCCGTCACCGGGGGTGGCCGGGCGTTCGAAGCGCAGGTCGTCGGGCACGGCCCAACTGTACGGCCGCACACCCCGCGATCGGCGGTAGTGCCGGCGCCGCCGGTCAGGCGGCCGGTACGTCCACGGGCACCAGGGGGTCGCCGCCGTTGCGTTCGAGGGCCGCCAGCGCCTCATCGAGGTCGTTGACGGCCACGACCTTCATTCCGTCGGCGTACCGGCGGGCCTCGGCAGCCTCGGGCTCGGGCACGAGGAACAGGCGCGCGCCGGCCCGGCGAGCGGCGGCCGCCTTCTGCTCGACCCCGCCGACCTCGCCGACCGCGCCGTCGTCCTCGATCGTCCCGGTCACCGCCACCTCCTGGTCGCCGGTGAGGCCGCCGGGCGAGAGCTCCTCGAGGATCGTCAGGGTGAACGCGAGCCCTGCCGACGGGCCGCCGACGTCTCCGGTGTCGATGGTCACGTCCACCGGGAAGTGGTACTCGGGCGAGGAGTAGATCCCGACCTGGGCCTGACCCTCGGTCGGGCCGTCGGGCGTCGGCCGGGTGGGGACGGTCAGGGTCAGCGACTCGTCGTCGCGGGTCACGTCGAACACCACCGGCTCTCCCGGTTCACGCGTGCGCACCGTGGCGCCGAGGTCCGGCACCATCGTCACCGCTACGCCGTCGACGGCGGTGATCTCGTCGCCGAGCTCGAGCACACCCTCGGCGGGGCTGTCGGGTTCGATCCCGAAGACCACGTACTGCTCCACGGGCACCGGGTAGCCGAGGCGCTCGAGCGCGACCTTGGTCGCGGTCACCTGGGACGCGGTCATCGCGACGCGGTTCCGCTCCCGTTCCTCCTCCCGGTTCCGGTCGGGGAACACGTCCTCCTCGGGGAGTACGTCGACGTCGTCGTCGAGCCATCCCCCGAGCGCGCCGTACACGTTGGGGCGCTCGCTCGACACGTTGACGGTCAAGAAGAGGACCGAGCCGTCGTGCTCGTACGTCGTCGCGCCTTCGATCTGGACCACGTCCTCGACCGGCGTGGCCGTGCCCGGGGAGATCAGCACGTAGGGGAGCCGCACGAACGCCGCCGCCACCGCCACCACGACCACGAGGCCGGCCACAGTGCCGAAGGCGTACCGCCACCAGCGCCGCCGGCGCCCGGGCTCGACCGGCGGCGGCGTGGTCGCTCCGGGCGTCGTGGTCGCGCCGCTCGTGGCCGGGCCGGTCGTGGTGGGGTCGGTCGTGGTCGGGCCGGTCGTGGCCGGGCCGGTCGTGGTCGGGCCGGGGGGCTCGCTCGGATGCATCGCCGGTCAGCCTGGCACGTACCCCCGACCGGTTTGGCAGCAGGTCAGCCGGCGAGCGTGCCCCGAACCACGTACCGCTGAACCGCGCTCCCCACCGGGTGACAGGTGAAGACCGTGATCGTGCGTCCGGGCGCCTGGTCGACGATGTGGAGGGCGCTGTCGTCGACGATCTCGCTGCCCGTGACGGCGTAGGTGAACGCGCCGGCCGGCGTGCGGACGACGATCTCGTCCCCCGGCACGAGCTGGTCGAGGTGACGGAACGGCTCCGTGTAGGACGAGCGATGACCGGCGATGACGCTGTTGCCCCACCCGCCGGGCTCGGCCGTGCCGGGCCAGTGCCCGGGCCCGACGTCGATCACGGTCTGCCAGACGCCCTCGTACAGGGGGGTGTCGAGCCCGATCCGGGGGATCTCGATCTCGCCGATCGCGACCACGGCGACGTCGGCGTAGGGATCCGCCGGCACGCGTTCGGGCTGCGGGAGGGGCGGGGGGACGGTCGCCGCGGCCGGGGCCGGGGCCGGGGGCGGCGGCGGGGTGGTCGGGGGCGTCGG
>DASUUL010000130.1:0-8248 GCA_036374115.1 Acidimicrobiia bacterium
CGAGCTACCAGTCCGTGTCCGGCGCCGGACAACCCGGCATCCACGAGCTCGACGAGCAGTGGACCAAGGGCGCCGGTCAGTCAGACCGCTTCCTCGTCGCGGGGCGCGAGCAGCTCGAGCCGGGCACTGTGTGGGACCGGCCCATCGCCGGCAACGTCATCCCCCTGGCGGGGTCGATCCGCGCCGGCGGGCTCACCTCGGAGGAGTGGAAGCTGATCCACGAGAGCCGCAAGATCCTCCACGCCCCCGACCTCGCCGTCAGCGTCACGTGCGTGCGCGTCCCCGTCTACGTCGGCCATGCGATGACCGCCAACGTGCGGTTCCGGCGGCCGCTCCCACCCGAGGAGGCGACCGCCCTCCTCGCCGATGCCCCCGGTGTGCGCCTCGTCGACGGCGGCGCGGGGCATCCAACGCCGCTCGAGTCGGCGGGAATCGACCCGGTCCTGGTGGGGCGCGTGCGCGAAGACCCCTCCGAGCCCGGCGGCCTCGACATCTGGGTCACGGGCGACAACCTCCGCAAGGGGGCGGCGCTGAACGCGGTTCAGATCGCGGAGCTCCTGGTCGGGGGCCAATCCGCCTGACGGGCCGAAAGGCCTCAGCCCGCCGCGCCCGCCGGCCGATGACTCAGGGATGGAGCGCCCGGTCCTCCACACGCTCGTCGTCGGCCGCCCCGGCGAGGACGACGCCACCAGGGCCGCGCGCGTCGCGTCGGCGATGTTCGTGGGCGCCGCCGCGGTCGTCCTGGTGACCCTGCCGCTGCTCGACTCCGACATCTCGCGCCCCCCGATCGCGGTGGTCGCGGTCGTGGCACTGGTGTTCGGTCTGGCGATTCCGCTCGTTCCCTGGTCGCGCTGGGGCACTCGCGCGCTCCTGTGCCTGCCCGTCGCCGGCTACGTGATGCTGGCGGTGATGGGCGTGATCGTCCCGGGCGCGGTGGCCGCGTACATGGCGCTGTATTTCCTGACCTTCGTCTTCATCGGCTTGGTGGCGCGGCCCGGGACGTCGCTGCTGTTCCTCCCGCTCGCGGTGACCTCCTTCCTCGTCGGGAACATCCACGACCTGTCGGGGACCTGGGTGCGCGTGGCCATCGCCGCTCCCATCTGGGTGTTCGTGGGCGAGCTCCTGGCCCGGGCGCTCGCGTTCCGGACCCTGGAGCTCGAGCGCGTCGCAGACACCGATCCCTTGACGATGCTCGAGAACCGGCGGGGATGCGACCGCGCTCTGGCGGCGATGGAGGCCGGCGATGCGGTGGTGCTGATCGACCTCGACCACTTCAAGGCCGTCAACGACCACCACGGCCACCAGGCGGGCGACGAAGCCCTCTGCCGGCTCGCCGCCGCCATGCGGGCGGTGACCCGCAACATCGACTCCGTCGCCCGCTACGGCGGCGAGGAGTTCGCAATGGTCCTGGCTCGAGCCGGGGTGCGCGGCGCCCAGGACGTGCTCACGCGTCTGCGGGAGCAGTGGCGGCCCGACGAAGTGGCGACGTTCTCGGCCGGCATCGCCGTGCACCGCATCGGCGAGAACGCCGAGACGACCCTCGCCCGCGCCGACCGTGCGCTCTACGAGGCGAAGGCGAACGGGCGCGACCGGGTCGAGGTCGCTCGCAACGAGTTCCTCCCGCCCCACCTCGAGCGTCGCATGGAGGACGTCGAGACCACGGCCTGACGTCACGGCCCACCACCGTCTGCAACTGCGCGATTCGGACGCTACGGGAGCGCAGCCGTTGCGATCCAGAGCACGGCCATCCCCACCGCGACGGTGGCGCCGATCGACCGGCTCCGATGAGCGACGACGACGCCGGCCGCGAGTGCGAGCGCGCGAGGCGCCACCGCGGCCCCGCCACCGCTCAGCACGGCCGGTGCGGCCAGTGCGGCGAGAGCGGCCGGTGCGACATAGACGAGCGCGCGCTCGATCGTCACCGGCGTGCGGAACCGCCCGAGCAGGAGCACGGCCCGCAGCGAGTACACCGAGATACCGGCCGCGACCACCGCAAGCCAGGCGGTCATCGAACCTCTCCATTCCGGCGGGACCGCCCGAGGGTGCACGCCACGGCGACGCCCGCGAGCGCGCCGACGAGTGCGCCGAGCTGCAGAGGGAGCGCGATCGCGCCGAGGGAGACGGCGGCGGCGACGGCGGCGGCGCCGCGCTGGTCGCCGGCGTCGGCCTGGCGCACGAGCAGCCCGACGAGGCAGAGCGGCGCCGCGAACTCCAGCGCGAGGCCGTCCGGGACGCCCGCTCCGACCAGAACGCCGGCGGCGGTCACGACCTGCCAGCCGACCCAGAGGGTGAGCGCCGCGCCCATGAAGTAGGCGCGCCGCTCGGAGCGGCTGCCCGGGCGGGCGTAGCGGCCGAGCGTCAGCACGTAGGTGGGGTCGACCAACAGGTAGGCGGCCATCGCCCGCCACCGCCGCGGCTCGTCACGCCAGTGCTGTGCCAGCCCCGCTCCGTAGGCGATGAACCGGGCGTTCAGCGCGATGGTGGTGGCGACGACGACGAGCACCGCCGCGCCCCCGTCGATCAGCTGAATCACCGCGAGCTGGGCGCTGCCGGCGTAGATCAGCCACGACGTAGCCCACCCCGCCAGCGACGGCATCGAGGTGGTGGCCACGGTGGCGCCGATCACGAACCCGAACGGCGCCAGCCCCGCGAGCACGGGCGCCATCGCCCGCATTCCCTCGCCGGCGCCGCGCATCCAGGCCGGCCGCGTGGCCGCGGCGGCGGTGGGGGCAACGGTGGTGGTCGTGACTGCCATGCGCCGATGGTGACCCGGCCCGACCGCGGGCGCTTGGAGACCGCCTGGAGAACTCGTGAAGGTCCCGGGGCATCGCTCTCCAGGAGAACTTCAGGGGGTCTCCAAGCCAGCGGTGGCGTGTTCCCCCAGGATCGCCGCCATGGAAGCGACCGGTGCCGCCACCCCACACCGCACTCGTCACGACGTCGTCGTGGTCGGGGCCCGCTGCGCCGGAGCCGCGACGGCGATGCTGCTCGCCCGGCAGGGCCACGACGTGGCGCTGGTCGACCGGGCCCGGTTGCCGAGCGACACCCTCTCGACGCACGGCTTCTCTCGCGGGGGGGTCGTGCAGTTGCGACGCTGGGGCCTGCTCGAGGCCGTCCTCGAGAGCGGTGCCCCCCCGGTGCGGGAGGTGTCGTTCCACCTCGGAGAGGAGATCGTTCGCAAGAAGGTCAAGCACCGCGCCGGCGTCGACCTCCTCGTGGCACCGCGCCGCCACGTCCTCGACCAGATCCTCGTTGCCGCCGCGGTGCGAGCGGGCGCGCACCTTCTCACGGGAGTGAACGTGCGCGGCGTGCGGCGCGACGCGGCGGGTCGGGTCGTCGGCGTGGAGGCGCACGACGCGTACGGAACCCAGCTCGAGCTCGACGGGCACACCGTCGTCGGAGCCGATGGCGTTCGCTCGCGCATCGCGCGATCAGTGGGTGCGCCGGTGGTCCACGCTCGCCCGTCGCCGAGCGCGACCCAGTACGCCTACTACTCCGGTCTCGACGGCGACGGCTTCGAGTTCCACTTCGGCGACCGCCTCTTCCCCGGTGTCTTCCGGACCCACGCCGGCGAGGCGTGCGTGTTCGTCTGCTCGCCCGCGGTCGCTGCGGGCGCGCGGGGCGGTAGCGGTCGCGAGGCAGCATTCGACGACCTCGTCGCACGGGGAGCGCCCGGCTTGGCGTGGCGCCTCCGGCGAGCCCGCCGAACGTCCCCGGTGCGAGGGACGAGCGGCCTTCCCAATCACGTGCGGCGGGCATGGGGCGCGGGGTGGGCGCTCGTCGGCGACGCCGGGTACCACCGCGACCCGATCACCGGCCACGGCATCACCGACGCGTTCCGCGATGCCGAGCTCCTCGCTCGCGCGCTCGACCGGGCTCTGCGTGGAGACGAGGGTGAGCCCGCCGCGCTGGCGACGTACGAGTCGCAGCGCGACGTGCTCCTGGCGCCCGTCTTCGATGCTACCTGCGCCCTCGTCCGGTACCCGCCCGTCGACGAGTTCGTCATGCACCAGAAGCGAGCCAGCGAGGCGATGGACCACGAGGCCGAGTTCCTCGCCGCGCTGCCCGCGCTGCCCGCAGCCCGGGCGGTCGCGGCCTGAGATCCCGAGCAACGGGAGACACGACCCGATGAAAGGAAGGCACGACCGATGACCATGACCAAGGCAAGCGCTCCGCAGCGCAACGGCGTCGACACCGAGGCGCTGTTCGCGACCATCGACGCGGTCAAGAGCCAGCCGGAGGCGGCGCAGTTCCGCTTCCGGGCCGACAACGAATGGGTGAGCGGCACGCACAACCGCAGCACCATCGCCGGCTACTTCGGCGTCGGTGAGGAGCGGGCGCACGCCAACACGTTCGTGTTCGACGCCGACCACCCGGCAGTGCTGTGCGGGACCGACCGGGGCCCGACGCCGGTCGAGTACGTGCTCCACGCCCTGGCGGCCTGCCTGACGGCCGGTCTCGCCAACATCGCCGCCGCCCGGGGCGTGACCCTCACCGAGGTCGAGTCGACCGTCGAGGGCGACCTCGACCTGCAGGGCATCCTCGGCCTCGACGACGACGTCCGCAACGGCTACGAGCAGGTCCGTGTGGTGTTCCGGGTCAAGGGCGACGCATCGCCCGAGACGCTGCGGGAGCTCGTCGAGCAGTCGCGGGCCCGCTCCGCGGTCTTCGACGTGATCACCAACCGGGTTCCGGTCACGATCGAGGTCGCCGCCGGGTGACAACCGGATCTCGCTCCCGAGCAGGTGACGCTGCGTCGCGAACACGGCGGTTCAGCGTCACCTGCTCGGCGGGGCGTAGGGTTCTCGCCGATGCGGTATCGCTTCGGTGATCGCGTGCTCGACACCGACACGGTCGAGCTCCGCACCGGCACCGCCGCGCTCGACGTCGAGCCCCAGGTGTTCGACGTGCTCCGCTACCTCGTCGAGCACCGCGACCGCGTCGTGACCAAGGAGGAGCTGCTCGACGAGGTGTGGGGCGACCGGTTCGTGTCCGAGTCGGCGCTGACGACGCGGATCAAGCAGGCCCGTCAAGCCGTCGGCGACACCGGGCGCGCGCAGGGCGTCATCAAGACGATTCACGGTCGAGGGTATCGCTTCGTCGCGCCCGTGACCGAGAGCACCGCCGCGCCTCCGCCCGCCGAGGCGGCGGTGCTCCGGTCAGCGCCCGCGGTCACGGTGCTGCCGCGGACGCACTATGCCGAGGCCGACGGGGCGTCGATCGCGTACCAGACCTTCGGCGAGGGGCCCGATCTCGTGCTCATCGCCGGCTTCGCCACCAACGTGGAGGTGCAGTGGGAGCACCCTGCGATCGCGGCCTTCCTGCGTCGGCTCGGGACCTTCGCTCGCGTCACGGTCCTCGACAAGCGGGGCGTCGGGCTCTCCGACCGCCTGCGCCCCGACGATCCTCCGTCGATCGAGACCCGCGCCGACGACCTCCGGGCGGTGATGGAGGCCGCCGGCATCGAGCGCGCCACCGTCCTCGGCTCGTCGGAAGGCGGCTCGCTCGCGATCGTGTTCACCGCGACGCACCCGGAGCGGGTCGAGCGGCTCGTCCTGCACGGCACGTGGGCGCGGCACCGGTATCACGGCCAGCTCCGCCCCGACCTCGAGGCCATCACCGAGTGGTGGGGCACGGGAGGCGTGTACGCGGTGCTCGGCCCGAGCCTCGCCGCCGACAAGGCCGGGCGCCGCTTCCTCGCCCGCTACGAGCGCCAATCGGCGAGCCCGCGGGCGGCCCGAGCGCTGCGCGAGCTGACCGGGAAGATCGACGTGACCGCGATCCTCGGGTCGATCTCCGTGCCGACGCTGGTGCTGCACCGTCGGGACGACGACCGCGTGCCGTACGAGCAGGCCGTGGAACTGGCCGCCGGGATCCCCCAGGCTCGTCTGATCACGCTCGAAGGACGAGACCACTACCTCTTCTCGGGCGACACCACACCCCTGCTCGACGCGATCGAAGAGTTCGTCACGGGAACGCCGGCCGCGCCCTCGGCGAGCACACGCGTGCTCGCGACCGTCCTGTTCGTCGACATCGCCGATTCCACCGCGACGGCGCGATCGCTGGGCGACGCCCGGTGGACGGCCCTCCTGGCCGCGTTCTACGAGGCCGCCGGTGACGTTCTCAGCCAGCACCGCGGCGAGCTGATCAGCACGACCGGCGACGGCGTCGTCGCCGTCTTCGACGCTCCCGGTCGAGCCGTCCACGCCGCGTGCGCGCTGCGGAGCCGCGCCGCGGCGCTGGGGCTGCGGGTCCGTGCCGGTCTGCACACGGCCGAGATCGAGCGACACGACGACGACATCGCCGGTATCGGCGTGCACATCGCCAGCCGCGTCGCCGACACGGCGGAGCAGGATCAGATCCTGGTCTCACGGACGGTTACCGACTTGGTCGCGGGCACCGGCCTCGAGTTCGACGAGCGTGGCTCGTACGAGCTCAAGGGCATCGAGCAGCCGTGGATGCTGTACGAGGTGCGAGCCTGACGCCCCTCAATAGTCTTGGCGGCCGATGACGCGATCGTCGGTCGCAGCCGTTGGAGTGCTCGTGCTGATCGTCGCAGACCGGTGACGACCGCGGTCAGCGACGTCGACGTCGCGAACAAGTTCTTCCTCGTCCTCACGCTGGCCGCCAACGCAGCGGTCCTGGGATTCGTCGTGGTCGCGCTGACGTCACGCCCGCTGCGACTGCGCGTGGTGTCGATGATCGGTCCCGACGCGCTGCGGCTGGCCTGGCTAGTGGCGGCGGTGGCGACCGCGGGGAGCCTCTACTACTCCGAGGCGGCCGACTTCGCTCCGTGCCTGCTGTGCTGGTACCAACGGATCTGCATGTATCCCCTGGTGGCGGTGCTGGGTGTCGGGGCGGTGCGGCGAGACCCGGGGACGCGGTGGTTCGCAGCGCCGCTCGTCGCGGTCGGCGCGCCGCTCGCGCTGTACCACTGGCTCGTGGAACGAGTTCCGTCGCTCTCGGACAGCGTGTCGTGCTCCGCGGCCGCGCCCTGTGCCATTCCCTGGTTCGAGGAGCTCGGCTTCGTCACGCTGGCCTACATGGACCTGAGCGCGTTCCTGCTGATCGGCGCGCTCCTGATCGTCGACTGGCTGGCGGATCGCGCCGGCGAGGAGGTCGCACCGTGAGCTCGAGACGTCGCCCGGCACGGAGCACGGCCAGGCGGCGGGCCCCGGCGCCGCGTACCTCCAGCCCGTCGCTGTTCTGGGTCCTCCTCACCGCCCTCGTCGTCGCCGGCGTGGTCGCGATCGTCGTGGTGGTGGTGACGGGCGACGACGACGGTGGCTCCGGCGCCGACGCGGTGCAGGTCGACGGCCGGGCGTTGCCGGACTTCGAGGACCCGGTCGACGATCCGGCCGTGGGAGACCCCGCGCCCGGGCTCGAGGGTGTCGGCTTCGACGGCGAGCCGGTGGCGACGCCCGAGGCCGGGACCCCGTTCGTGGCCGTGTTCCTGGCGCACTGGTGCCCCCACTGCCAGGCGGAGGTGCCGCGGATCGTCTCGCTCGCCGATGCCGGCGGCACCGAGGGCGTCGACGTCCTCGGGATCGCGACCGGCACGAACCCCGACGCACCCAACTACCCGCCCGAGGATTGGCTCGAGCGAGAACGGTGGCCGTTCCCCGTGCTCGAGGACACCGCCGACGGGCGCGCCGCTTCGGCGTACGGCCTCACCAGTTATCCGCTCCTCGTCTTCGTCGACGCCGAGGGGCGGGTCGCGGCCCGAGTCTCGGGCGAGATCCCCGAGGAAGACCTGGCGACGATGTTCGCGGCTCTCGCCGCGGGCGAGCCGGTGCCCGTCCCGGGTGCCGGTCCGGCATCGCCCGGCTGACGGCCACCACGCCGGGCGGCGCCACGAGCGCGGCGACGACCGCGGGCGTACGCTCGGGCGTCCACGAACGGCGGCGCTGAAGGGGTGGGGATGGCCGACGACGCGGGATTTCTCGCTCGTATCCGCGGCCGCCTCTTCGGCGATCACGCACCGGAGACCGCGAGCACAGCCGGTGAAGCCGGTGCCCCGGAGCCCGGCGGCGAGGTCGTCGACGGCACGGTTGCCGGCCAGGACCTCGACGAGTACGGCGACGACGGGGTCGCGGTCGAAGGCGGCGACCCGCTCGCCGGCGCGACCCCGACGCTGACGAACGACCTGTCGGTCGACCCGTCGACCCCCGCGGGTGGCGGCGTCGACGGCGACCTCGTCGCCCGGCTGGATCTCGGTGCGGGGCCCGGAACCCGGTCCGGAGCCGGG
>DASUUL010000131.1:0-2973 GCA_036374115.1 Acidimicrobiia bacterium
AGCGCGGCCGCCCGCGCCGCCATCTGCCGGTACGTGATCGACTCGCCCTCGAAGACCGTGATCGCCTTGTCGGGCGCCCGGGTCGCGTGGTGGGCGAGCACGGCGAACCAGTTGACGTCGGCCTGCATCGTCTGTTCGACCGTCACGAGCGCGACCTGCCCCTCTTGCCATGCGGCGTTCTGTACCGACCGGTCAGCCTGCATACCCCTACCACGACCTGCCGCCCGCTAGCGTCGCCCTCATGCCTCGCGCCGATGCGAGCGACGTCTCCCGACGCAGTCCGAAGTGGCAGGCGCGCCGCGAGACGATCATCGACACCTCGGCGCGACTGTTCGCCGAGCAGGGCTACCACGCCACCGGCATCAACGAGCTGTGCGATGCCAACGACCTCGGCAAGGGCGCGCTCTACCACTACATCGGCTCCAAGGAGGGCCTGCTCGCGGCCATCCACGACCGGGTGATGGACGAGGTGATGCGGGGCGCCGAGCGCGTCGCCGAGGGGGGCGGTGCCCCGTCGGTTCAGCTGGCCATGCTCGGCGACGAGCTGCTCGACGTGATCCACCGCTACCCCGACCACGTCTGGGTCTTCCTGCACGAGTTCCGGGCGCTCACGGGCGAGCGGGCGGCGACGTTCCGCGAGCGGCGCCAGGCGTACGAGCGGCGGGTCGAGGCCGTCCTGCGGGCCGGCGTCGAGTCGGGCGAGTTCCGCGACCTCGACCCGTGGCTCACGGCCCGGGCGTGGCTCGGCATGCACAACTACACCTACCTCTGGCTGCGGCCCGGCCAGCGCCTGACGGCGCGCGACGTGGCCAAGCCCTTCGCCGAGATCTTCATCCGAGGCATCCAGAGCGCACCTCAGGGCGCCGCGTAGCCACCGTCGACCACCAGCGCCGAACCGGTGGTCCACCGGGAATCGTCGCCGGCGAGGTACGAGTAGGCACCCACGAGGTCTTCGGCCACGCCGAGCCCCAGGGGGTGCCGGGCCCCGATCGCCTCGAGCGCATCCGGAGAGAGCCCGTCGTGGATGGCCGAGCGGAACGTCCCCGGGCACACGCAGTTCACGCGGATCCCGTCGCGGGCGTACTCGACGGCGGCCACCTTGGCGAGCTGGATCACCGCGGCCTTGGACGCGCAGTACGGAGCGGCGTGGGACCACGCCGTGAGCCCGGAGACCGATGCGGTCAGCACGATCGACCCCGACCGCTGGGCGCGCATGACGGGCACCGCGGCCCGGATGCCGTTGACCGCACCGAGCACGTTGACGCGGAACGCCCGCTCCCAGTCCTCGGTCGCCAGGTTGTGGATGCGGCCGTTCGGCGAGAGCACGCCCGCGTTGCTGATCAGCACGTCGAGGCGGCCGAAGCGCTCGACGGCCAGGTCGACCACCGACCGGACCTGGTCGACGTCGCTGACGTCGGCGAGTGCCGTCTCGATCGCCCCGCCTGCCTGGGGCAGCTGTGCGACGGTCGCGTCGAGCGAGGGCTCGCTGACGTCGCTCAGCACCAGGTCGGTGGCGGGCTCGCCCGCGAGCCGCCGAGTCACCGCTGCGCCGAGGGCGCCGCCCGCTCCGGTGATGGCGACGACCCGTCGCGGTGCGGGCGTGCCGGTCATACGAGAGCGGGGAACGACTCGGGGATCTCGATCGGAGCGGTCATGACGCGTTCATCTGGTGGGTGTCGCACTTCCCCAGCTTGTACCGACCAGTACAATACACGGTTCGTGAGCTCCGCCCGCCGGTCACCGCCCGCCTTCTCGAACCCCGAGCTCGTCGAGATGCACCGGCGGATGCTGCTGATCCGCGGGTTCGAGCAGCGGGTGGCTGCGCTGTACCGGGACGGCGAGGTCCCCGGGTTCGTGCACCTGTCGATCGGGCAGGAGGCGGCGGCCGTGGGCGCGTGCTGGCCGCTGCGTCCCAGCGACGTCATCACCTCCACCCATCGAGGCCACGGCCACTGCCTGGCCAAGGGCCTCGACCCGATCGGGATGTTCGCCGAGCTGATGGGCAAGGACCAGGGCACGAACCGCGGCCGCGGCGGTTCGATGCACATCGCCGACCCGAAGCTCGGGATCCTCGGCGCCAACGGGATCGTGGCGGCCGGCGTGCCGATCGCCGTGGGCGCGGCCGCGGCCGCGCAGCTGCGGGCCGACGGCGGCGTCGCCGTGGCGTTCTTCGGCGACGGCGCGCCCGCCCAGGGTGCGTTCCACGAGGCGGTCAACCTGGCCGCCGTCTGGCGTCTGCCGGTGGTCTTCCTCTGCGAGAACAACGGCTACGCCGAGTTCTCCCCGGCGTCGACGCAGCATGCGTCCTCGTTGGAGCAGCGCGCCGCCGGCTACGGGGTCGAGCACGTCGGGGTCGACGGCAACGACGTCGTGGCGACCTCGGCGCTGATGGACGACGTCGTCTCGGCCGTGCGCTCCGGGCACGGGCCTGTCGTCGTCGAGGCCATCACCTACCGCTGGCACGGCCACTACGAGGGTGATCCCGAGCGCTACCGGTCGCCCGACGAGGTCCGAGAGTGGGAGGGACGTGACCCGCTGCTCGGCCACGAGCGTCGGCTGCGTGCCGCCGGCATCAGCGACGACGAGATCAAGGCGCTGCAAGGCTCGGTGGCCGGCGAGCTCGACGGCGCGGTCGAGGCGGCCCGCCGGCTCGACCAGCCCGCGGTCTCGTCCCTGGCCGACTTCGTCGTCCGTCCCCGACCGCCCCGTCCCGAGCCGGCGCCCCTGGCTGACGACGCCCCTGTGTTCCGCACCATGGACGCCATCCGCACGGCGCTCGAGGCCGAGCTCACCGCGGACGAGCGGGTCTTCGTCGCCGGCATCGACGTGGGGGAGGGCGGCAACGTCTTCGGCCTCACGCGTGGGCTGCGCGACCAGTTCGGCGATCGGGTGCGCGACACGCCGATCTCCGAGACCGCCATCGTCGGGCTCGGCGTCGGCGCGGCCATGGCCGGCATGCACCCCGTCGTGGAG
>DASUUL010000132.1:0-13086 GCA_036374115.1 Acidimicrobiia bacterium
TGGCCTCGGCATGGGTCACTAGGTTACGAGCCAACCCCCCGAGTCGTAGGCACGTCAGGAGGAACAGGAGACCATGGAGCGAGAAGAGGTTGTGTCCGCCATCCAGGGTGTGGCCGTCGAGGTGCTGGGCGTCGAAGCCTCGCAGGTCAACGAGGAGGCGCGCTTCAAGGAGGATCTCGAGGCCGACAGCCTCGACCTCGTCGAGCTGGTGATGGCACTCGAGGAGAGTTTCGACATCTCCGTTCCCGAGGAGGACCTCGAGGGTGTGACGACCGTCGGCCAGGCCGTCGACCTCGTGCTCACCAAGGTCGCTGCCAGCACATGACGCGCGACCATCGCGGACGTCTCCGCGTCGCGATCACCGGCCTGGGGGTCAAGACCCCCGCCGGCAACGACGTGGACTCGTTCTGGGAGACGATCCGCAACGGCCGGCCGACGGCGGCGACGATCCGGCGCTTCGACCCCTCCGACCTCGCGGTGCGCTTCGCGAGCGAGGTCACCGAGTTCGATCCCGCCCCCTACTTCGGCCACAAGGAAGCGCGGCGCAACGACCGGGTGACCCAGCTCGGCTTCGGGGCGGCCGCCGACGCCCTCTCCGACGCCGGTGAGCTCGGCGTCGACCCCAGCCGGTGCGCGGTCGTGGTCGGCACGGGCGTGGGCGGGATCGAGACGCACGAGAAGAACCAGCGGATCTTCATCGAGAAGGGCACGGCACGGGTCAGCCCCTTCACGGTGCCGATGATGATGGCCAACGGCACCGCCGGCGTCGTCGCCATGCAGTTCGGCTGGACCGGTCCCAACCTCTGCATCGCCACCGCCTGTGCCGCGGGCGCGCACGCCGTGGGCGAGGGCGCGCGGCTCGTGCGCGACGAGACCTCCGACGTCGTGATGGCGGGTGGTGTCGAGGCGTGTGTCACCCCCATGACGATCTCGGCGTTCGCGCGCATGGGCGCGCTGAGCAGCCGCAACGACGAGCCCGAGCGGGCATCACGGCCGTTCGATGCCGACCGCGACGGCTTCGTGATCGGCGAGGGCGCGGCGTTCCTCGTGCTGGAGTCGTTCGAGCGGGCGCAGGCCCGCGGTGCGCGCATCTACGGCGAGGTCGCGGGTTACGGCCGCAACGCCGACGCCTACCACATCACCGCGCCGTCTCCGGGCGGCGCGGGCGCCGCCGCCTGCATGCACCTCGCGCTCGACGACGCCGGCCTCGCGCCGGGCGCCATCGGCCACGTCAACGCCCACGGCACCTCGACGGACCTCAACGACGCTGCCGAAGCCGAGGCGGTACGCAAGGTGTTCGGCGACCACGCGCCTCCCGTCACCTCGACCAAGGGGGTCACCGGTCACCTCATCGGCGCTGCCGGCGCCACGGAGGCCCTGGCCGCGCTGTTGTCGATCCGAGACGGGATCGCGCCGCCCACGGCCAACCTGGAGCGCATCGGCGACGACATCGGGATCGACGTGGTCGCGGGCGAGGCCCGCGAGGTCGGGTCGAAGCCGGCCCTGTCGAACTCGTTCGGCTTCGGCGGCCACAACGCCACTCTCATCCTCACGCCGACCGGCTGACACCCTCCGGGCGTCACCCGTTCTCTCTTCTCTGGCCGGGTAACTCTTCGTCGGTTCCGGGGTCGGAGAGGCATGGGAGGCCGCTTCCAACCCGCGCCCGTGACCGCGCCGCTGATGGCGCACCGCAGCGCGGCGGTCACCGCGGCCCTGGGCGAGGTTGACGGGCGCACCGTGAGCTGGTTCCGCCTCGAGGGTGGCAAGCATCGGGGAGCGATCGGGGTCGCCGAGGGCGGGGCGCTCGAACGGGCGGTACGGGCGGGCGTGGAGCTCGGCGTTCCCGTCGTCGGCATCGTGTCGACGTCCGGCGCCGACGTCGGCGAGGGTGTCGCCTCGTTGCACGCCTGGGGTCGTGTCGCACGCGCGCTCACCGATGCATCCGGTGTGGTGCCCACGCTCCTCGCGGTCATCGGGCCGTGCGTCTCGGGACCCGCCCTGCTCCTCGGGCTCGTCGACCACGTCGTGATGACGGGTGACGCCTTCGCCTACGTGAGCGGGCCCGACACCGTCACAGCGTTCACGGGCACACCGGTCACCCACGAGAGCCTCGGCGGTGCCGCCGTGCACCGGCGGCGCAGCGGGGTGGCCGCACTCACCGTCGCCGACGAGGACGAGGCGCGCCTCGCGCTCGCCATGCTGCTGGCGTACCTGCCGGAGAACAACCTCGAGGACCCACCCCGCATCGCCACCGACGACCCCGTCGAGCGCGACTGTGCGGTGGCTGCGGCCGCCGTACCAGAGCGACCCAGCGCCTCCTACGACGTGCGCGCCGTGGTCGAGGACGTTCTCGACTCGGAGTCGTTCCTCGAGTTGCGTCCCGACTACGCCGCCAACATGGTCACCGGACTCGGCCGTCTCGACGGTCGTGTGGTGGGTGTCGTGGCCAACCAGCCCGGCCAACGGGCCGGCACGCTCGACATCGAGGCCTCGCGCAAGGCGGCGCGCTTCGTCCAGTGGTGCGACGCGTTCAACCTGCCGATCGTCACCTTCGTCGACACCCCGGGCTTCGAACCCGGCCGGGACCTCGAGTGGCGGGGCATGATCCGACACGGCGCCGAGCTCGTGCACGCCTACGCGGCCGCGACCGTCCCGCGCGTCGGCGTGGTGCTGCGCAAGGCGTACGGCGGCGCCTACATCGTGATGGACTCGAAGACGCTCGGGAACGACTGGTGTATCGCCTGGCCCGGCGCCCAGATCGCGGTGATGGGCGCCCCGCCGGCCGTGCAGGTACTCCACCGCCGTCGCCTCGCCGCCATCGCCGACCCCGACGCCCGCCGCGCCGAGCAGCGTGCGCTGGAGGACGAGTACGCCACGCGGTATCTCAACCCGTTCGCGGCGGCGGAGCGCGGCTACGTCGACGACGTGGTCGACGCGCTCGATACCCGCCGCGCCCTCGCCGCCGCCCTCGGGCGCCTGGCGACCAAGCGGGAGACGGCGCCGCTACGTCCGGGACGGCACGCGAACACACCCCTGTAGGCACCGGGCGGGTGGCCCGGTCCGCCCACCGTGGCTTAGCGTGACCCCGAACCGGACAGATCGCCCGTACCGGACGAATCCGGTCGACCGAGGGTCGGGGGGAGCCATGCGGATCCGCGTCGCGCTCGTGCTGTCGGCGGTGGCACTCGCACCGCTCGCGCTGGTGGCGATTACGACCGGCCGGCCGGCGAGTGCCGGTCCCGGCGATCCCGGCGACGTGCTCGCCAACCTCGACTCCCCCAGCTGGCACCTCAGCAACAGCGCCGGCGGCCTCGGCGACATCCCTCCCACCGCGCGACCGGAGGCCCCGCCCCACTGGGCCCGGGTCGCCACCGAGCCGGCCTGGGGCTGGTTCGATCACCGCCTCCACCCCGAGGCGATCGCGGTGCCGCCCGACGTGCTCGACCGCGACGAGCCGGCGACGCTGGCCCGCTGGTCGGTTCCGTTCGAATACGGCGCCGAGCGAGTGACGGCGATCGGGCGGGTCGAGCACCAGCCTGCCGCCGGCCGCGTGAGCGCTCGGCTGGTGACGCCGGCGGCGCCCCTCCCCGGCATGGTGGTGCAGGTCGCGCCCGGTCCCGTCCCCGGGCTGCTGCTGCGCAACACCGGCACCGAGCCGGTGACGGTGTTCGGCCCCGCCGGCGAGCCGTTCGCCCGGGTGGGGCCGGCCGGCGCCGAGGTCAACCGCCACAGCCCCCTGTGGGCCGACAACGCCCGGGCCCAGGAACGAGACCCGGCGACGTCGACGGGCGTCGTCGACGCGTCGATCCCGGCGGACTGGGTCGTGATCTCGGCGGCGCCCACCTTCGCCTGGCTCGAGTTCCGCGGCGCCGCCGACCCCGACCCTCGCCGCGCCGCCGGCCGGGCGGGCGAACCCACGGTGCTCCGGGAGTGGTCGGTGCCGCTGGCGGCGAACGGCCGGCAGGCGGAGGTGCGCGGCGAGACCATCTGGGCGCCGGGCCGAGCCGCCCGCGCCGCGCCGGGTGGCGACTCGGCCGGGCTCGTCGAGGCTCGGGTCGCGGCGGCGGCGGGCGCGGCGGTGGCGGCCGTGGGGGCGGCCGCGGCCGCGATCACCTGGACACGCAGGAGGCTTGGGGCCGTTCACCGCCAGACGCCGTAGCCTGCCGGGATGCTTCTCGACGGCAAGCGGATCCTCGTCACCGGCGTGCTCAACGACTCGTCGATCGCGTTCGGCGTCGCCCGGCGGGCCCAGGAGGAGGGCGCCGAGGTGGTGCTCACGTCGTTCGGGCGGGCGATGAGCCTGACCCAACGGGCCACCAAGCGCCTGCCGGTCGCAGCCGACATCGTCGAGCTCGACGTCACCGACACGGGCCACCTCGACGCACTCGCCGGCAACGTCGGCGGCCGCCTCGACGGTGTGCTGCACGGGATCGGGTTCGCACCCGAGTCGTGCCTCGGCGGTGGGTTCCTGACCGCCCCGTGGGAGGACGTCGCCGTCGCCCTCCAGGTCTCGGCGTACTCGCTCAAGGCACTGGCGGTCGCGGCGCTGCCCCTGATGGAAGAGCACGGCGGCTCCATCGTCGGCCTCGACTTCGACAACACCCGGGCGTGGCCGGTCTACGACTGGATGGGCGTGGCCAAGTCCGCGTTCGAGTCGACGGCCCGCTATCTCGCCCGTGATCTCGGGCCCAAGCGCGTGCGCGTGAACCTCGTCTGCGCCGGTCCGATCAGGACGATCGCGGCGCGCAGCATCCCCGGCTTCGACCAGTTCGAGGAGGTGTGGGCGCAGCGGGCGCCGCTCGGGTGGGACATTCGCGGCGTCGAGCCCGTCGCCAGCGCCTGCGTCGCGCTCCTCTCCGACCTCTTCCCCGCGACGACGGGCGAGATGCTCCACGTCGACGGCGGTTTCCACGCCGTGGGCGCGTAGCGTTCCCAGACTCGAGGCCCTGGAGTCCGGAATCCGGACCCCGCAGCCTCGAGTCTCGTGGATTTCAGCCGAACGGGCGCGTGTAGCGCTCGCCCTCGTCCATTCGTCGATACACCTGGCGGAAGTCGAACTCGTAGTCGAAGTCGGCCCGCTCGAACTCCCGCGCACCGCGGATGTCGAGGTTGTGGACGATGAGCAGTTCCTCCTCGAAGTGCGAGGCCTGCACCAGCGCGAGCCCCGAGGGCGCCCATACCCCGGAGCCGCCCCAGTACACCGCGCCGGTCACCTCGTGTCGGCCGACCGCGTTGCAGGCGATCGTCCACACCTGGTTCTGGGCGGACGAGGCGGCGATGATCTTGTCCCACAGGTCGCCGTAGTACTGCTCGGTACGCACGTTCATGTGGGGGTACTCGCGGCTCGCCGCCGCCCGCCAGCAGGCGATCTGGATGACGGCGTCGACACCGTCTCCGAACGCGTACTCCCGGAGGAGCTCGGTGAACAGGTAGTCGTAGCAGGTCGTGAACCCGAACCGGCCGAAACCTTTGGGCGACTCGATCACCAGGCGGTCGTCGTGTCCCGACTCCGTGTACCGCTTCTCGATGCCCGGCAGGAAGACCTTGTCGTAGGTCGCCGCCGGCTCGAGCAGACCTTCGCCGCTCGCTCGCACGAGGAAGGTTCGGTTGAGATACTTCTCACCGGGCCCACGCGTCAGGTTGTTGAGCACGATCCCGCGGAACTGGTCGTCGAGCATGGGCACCAGGCTGTGTTCGATCCAATCCACGTGGTTCTCGATCAGGGCCTCGTCCATGTACGCGCGGCATGCGGGCTCGTCTTCCCAGAAATACCCCGAGAGCGCGAACTCCGGGAAGATGGCGAACGCGACGCCACGCTCCTTGAAGATCTGCGCGGCTCGTTCGATGCGATCCTTGTTCCGCTCGATCTCGGGCACGGTCGAGTGCACGTTGGCCAACCCGATCGAGGGGAGGTGATCGTCGTGGGAGTACGTCCGCTCGACGATCCCGAAGCCGTCGACGACCTCCCCGCTTCCGTGCGCCGGAGCATGCATGGACGGCATGTTGACCCGCGCGCCGAGCCTAGGTCGACCTCCGGGTGAACCGAGCGTGGGCGACGGCGGGCGACGCGACGAGCTCGGCGCACCCGTAGCCCTCGGGGCCGCCGTCGAGATGGTCGAAGAGCCGTTCGCCCCCGCCGAGGAAGATCGGGACGATCGCCAGGTGCATCTCGTCGACGAGCCGGGCGCGGAGGTACTCCTGGATGGTGGCCGCACCCCCGCCCAGCCTCACGTCCTCGCCGTTCGCGGCCTCGAACGCGCGCTCGAGCGCGGCCTCGATGCCGTCGGTGACGAAGTGGAAGGTCGTGCCGCCCTCCATCGCGACCGATGGGCGCGAATGGTGCGTGAGGACGAACACGGGATGGTGGAACGGCGGGGCGTCGCCCCACCAACCCGTCCACGGGTCGTCGCCCCAGGGCCCCCGGACGGGCCCGTACATGTTGCGCCCCATGATCGTGGCTCCGATGCCGGCCTCGCCGCGGGCGACGAAATCGTCGTCGATGCCTTCGGCGCCGCCCTGCATGCCGTGACTCCGGCGACCGGCCCGGGTCGCGAACGCCCACTCGTGCAGGCGGGTGCCGCCCACCCCCAACGGATCGTCGAGGCTCTGGTCGGGCCCGGCGGCATACCCGTCGAGCGAGATCGCGAAGTTGTGGATCCGGAGCTTCGGCATCGGCGTCTCCCGCGCGTCACGACTCTTGCTGTTCCGATCACGACCGCGGACCCGCGCCGAACTCATCGGCGCGGTGGAGGCCGGCTCCCGCGACCGCTACCCCGTCTCCTCGAGCGCCCCGGTGACCTTCGGAACGGTGTCCTTCGGGCTCACCTTGTAGAAGGCGTCGACGACCCTGCCCTTCTCGTCGATCACGAACGCGGAGCGGATGATGCCCTTGTACTTCTTGCCGTACATCGACTTCTCGCCCCACACCCCCCAGGCCTGGGCCACCTTGTGGTTTTCGTCGGCGAGGAGGGTGAAGCCGAGCCCGTACTTCTCGTCGAAGCGCTTCTGCTTGGGCGGCGGATCGGGGCTGATGCCCACGACGTTGGCACCGAGAGCACCGAGGTCGGGCTCGGCGTCTCGGAGCGCGCAGGACTGCGTGGTGCAACCCGGAGTGTCGGCCTTCGGGTAGAAGTACACGACGAGCTTCTCGCCCCGGTAGTCGTCGAGCCTCACGGTCTCGCCGTCTTGGTCGACCAGCGAGAAGTCGGGCGCCTTCACCCCTGGCTTCAGCTTCGGCATGGCGGGGACGATAGCTGCGGCCGCGTGGCCGTGATGAGCCAGGCGGCCGAGCCGTACAACACTCCCTCACCGGTGGCGTGCTCGGCGATCGAGCCCCGGAGCAGGTCGAGCGCCCGCGCCCGATCGGCGGAGTCGAGGTCGCGCAGGAGGCCGCGGGCGACCGGCGTGCTGCACAGGAACTCGCACGCGCCGGCGGCGTCCTCGCCCGCTCGGAACTGCTCCCTGACCGCGGCGACTTCGACGTCGCGGAACCCCGCGCCGGTCATGACCGAATGCACGTGGGCGGGGTCGGCGAGGCCGAACGGCCCTGGTGCCCCCGCCGCCGGTGCGGGAACGTCCCGGCCCATCGCCAGCGCACCGCGCAGCTCCAACAGCCATTCGTTGCGGTCCAACCCTTGCCATGCCAGCGCGACGATCCGCCCGCCCGGCCGGATCGCGGCGCCAATGTTGGTGAACGCGGCGACGGGATCGGCGAAGAACATGACGCCGAACCGGCTCACGACGACGTCGTGACGACCGGGTTCGAAGGCGTGGACCTGCGCGTCCGCCTGCTCGAAGAACACGTTCGTGAGTCCGTCGGCGGCGGCGAGCGCCCGGGCCCGTTCGAGCATCTGCTTGGACAGGTCCACACCGAACGCATCCCCGCGGGCTGCCGCTCTCGCCGCGTCGCGAGTCGACTCGCCGTTTCCACACCCCACGTCGAGCACGTGGTCGGTCGATGCGATGCCGGCGGCGTCGAGCATCCGCAGGTGGTAGCGCCGGACGGCGAGGTCGTAGTGGCGCCAGTCGCGGGCCCAGTCGTCGCCCTGAGGACCGTTCCACTCCTCCGCCATCTGCACGTTCGCGATCGACTCGGTCACACCCGCTCTCCCTCCTGCCCTGCTCCCGTGGTCGTGTCGTCTCGAGCGCGGCTCGACGGTACCGGAGCGCGCCCGCCGCGAGACGCGCCGAGGACCGCCGTAGCATGCCGCTCGTGCGGCGCCGGACCCTCGTCACGATCGACGCGCCGGCCGACGAGGTGGGCGCCGCGATCCGCCGGGCCGGCATCGACCACGTCGCCACGGTCGTGGAGCCCGGCACGGCCGCGGTCGAGACGATCGTGGTGGAGGCATCACCCTCGTCCACCACGGTCGAGCTCGCCGCCGAGGTCGACGTCCATCTCCCCTACTTCGGCCAGCTCGTCCACCCGCTGATCGGCTGGAGCCTGGGCCGCTCGTTGCGGCACGCCGGTGAACGGCTGCGAGCCGCGGTCGCGGGTGCGCCCGAGCCGGCGCCCCCGAAGCCGTCGCGGCTGCTCCCCTCGGTGCCCTTCACCGCCGAGGCCGCCGCCCTCGTGGCCACGGTGTGCGCGATCGCGGCGCTGGCCAACTTCGCCGCCGCCCTCTTCGGGCAGAACGCCGACTCGGTGACCGACAGCTTCGGTGCCTCCAACAGCGAGCTGGGTGTCTCCCTCGCCGTGTCGCGCGTCGGGGTGCTCCTGTCGCTGGTGGCCACGGCGCTCGCCGACCGGCGGGGGCGGCGCCGGCTGCTGCTGGTGTGCTTCGCGGGCGTGTGCGTGGCCAACGCCGTCTCCGCGGTCGCGCCCGGGTTCGTCGTGTTCACCGGCGCCCAGCTCCTCACCCGGGCCTTTGCGAACGCCGTCCTCGTGATCGCGGGGATCGCGGTGGTCGAGGAGGCGCCCGACGGCGCACGGGCATGGTCGCTGGCGATGATCGCCCTCGCCGGTGGGGCCGGGTTCGCGTGCGCGGTCGTGCTCCTCCCCTTGTCGGACCTCGGCTCGCAGACCTGGCGCATCGCGTTCGGCGTGAGCGCGGTGGCGATCGTCTTCCTCCCCCGTATCGCCCGCAACCTCGCCGAGAGCCGCCGCTACGAGGCCATCGCCGCCAGCACCAGGGGACGAGGCCGGGTGCGCGAGGTGTTCGATCCCAACTACGGGTGGCGATTCGCGCTCGTCGGGATCACCGCCTTTCTGACCAACGTCTTCAGCGCGCCGGCGGCGCAGCTCACAAATCGGTTCCTCACCGACGAACGCGGGTTCTCGAACACGACCATCGCGATCTTTCGCGCCGTCACGAACGGGTTGCCCGGGCTGCTCGGCATCATCATCGCCGGGCGCCTGGCCGAGACCCGGGGGCGGCGGCCGCTCGGGATCGTGGCGCTGGCCGCCGCCACCGGGCTGACGATGACGTTCTTCGTCGGGAGCGGAGCGGTGCTCTGGCTCACCTCGACCCTCGCGATCATCGCGGCCGCGTGCGCCGGCCTGGCGATCGGCGCCTTCTCCACGGAGCTGTTTCCCACCGAGGTACGCGGTACGTCCAACGCACTGCTCCTCGTGTGCGCGGTCGCCGGGTCCGCCGCCGGGCTCCTCCTCGCGACCAACCTCGACGACGCCGTGGGCGGGCTCGGCAACGCCATCGCGCTGTGTGGCATCGCCCCCCTCGTCGCCGCGTTCTGTGTGCTGCCGTTCCTCCCCGAGCCGGCACACCACGCGCTCGACGAGGTCAGCCCGTCGGAACTGTGAACGAGAGGGAATTCCCATGCCCGACGACCTTCTGGCCGGCTTCACGGAGTCGAGCTTCACCCACGACGACCTCGCGCACCCGCTGTTCACCGCGGGCGCCGGCCCCGCGGTCATCGTGATCCACGAGGCGCCGGGCCTCCATCCCGGCGTGGTCGCCTTCGGCCGGCGCCTCGTCGACGCGGGGTTCACCGTGGTCATGCCCTCCCTGTTCGGCACCCCCGGGCGCGAGGTGAGCGTCGGCTACACCGCCCGGGTGATGGCACGCATCTGTGTCGCACGGGAGTTCGGCGCGTTCGCGCTCGACCGCACCAGCCCGGCAATGCACTGGCTCCGCGCCCTGGCCGCCCGGGCACACACCGAGCACGGCGGTCCCGGTGTCGGCGCGCTCGGCATGTGCTTCACCGGCGGCTTCGCCCTCGGGATGACCGTGGGAGACGACGTGCTCGCACCGGTGCTCAGCCAGCCTTCGCTCCCTCTGGGCCCGGGCCGCCGCCGCAAGACCGCCGTCGGCATCAGCGACGACGACTTCACCCGGGTCAAGCAGCGGTGCGCAACCGAAGGCGTCGACGTGCTCGGACTGCGGTTCAGCGAGGACCCGTTCGTCCCCGGGGCCCGTTTCGACACGCTCGAGCGCGAGCTGGGCGAGCGCTTCGTCCGCGTCGACATCGACTCGCGGCCAGGGAACCCGCACGGCATCGGGAAGCGCGCCCACTCCGTGCTCACGCGCGACCTCGTCGACGAGCCCGGGCACCCGACGCGTGCGGCGCTCGATCAGGTGGTGGCGTTCTTCCGCGAGCGACTGCTCCCCGGTACCTGAGGGGCGCTCACGCGATCGGCGTCGCCGTGCACACCAGGGCGCCGGCCGCATCGACCAGGCTGACGGCGACGACATCACCCCGCTTCGTCGGTGCCGTGCCGGCCCAGGTACCCCGGCCGTCGAGGATCGCGACCTCCCCGAGCTCGGCGGTCGTCCCGTCGCTGCGCCGCACCTCGATGGTGTACTCGCCGTTCGGGATGGCATAGCTCATCGCGAGCCCGATCGCCGCCGGTGTCCCGTCGGAGACGAACGCCCAGCCGACGTCGTGTCCGTTGGCATCGACCATCGGCGCCGCCCAGACGTCGCTCACGGCCTCGGTCGACACCGCCGGCGTCGCGGGATCGTCCCGCCCCCGGTCGACGACTCGCACCACCACGATGCTGACGATCGCGGCCGCGGCCGCGGTGACGGCCACGACCCGGGCCCACCGCAGCCGGGCGCGCCGACGACCCGCGCCCAACGCCCGCAGCACCCGGTCCTCGAAGCCGGGGGGCGGCTCCGCTTCCGGGGCGGCGAGCGGCAGTGTCTCGACCGCACCGGTGAGGTCGCCCACGAGCGCCCGGCACGACGCGCACCGCTCCACGTGGGCGAGCGCCTCGGCCCGTTCGGCACCGTCGAGCACACCGAGAGCGAGCTCGGGGGCGAGCTCTCGGGTCGCGGCGCAGCTCAGGTCGTCCATGCCCGCCTCACCGACCCGCCCGGGCCGTCATTCGGTCCGCTCCTCGGTCACGAGCGCCGCCCGCAGGCGGATGAGTCCCGTGCGGATGCGCGTCTTGGCCGTACCCAGCGGGATGCCCTCGTGCTCGCTCACCTCGCGGGCGGTACGGCCCAGCAGGCCGGCGAGCACGAGCGCCCTTCGCTGCTCGGCGGGCAGGCGCGCCAGCGCCGCCGCCAGCCGGTCGGCGTCGTCGCGGAGCGCCGCCAGCTCGTCGGGGAGACGCTCGGCGCTGGCCGGGTCGAAGCCCAGGATCGTGTCGGGATCGAGCGTGACGGGCCGGCGCACCCGCACGGCGTCGATCGCGAGGTTGCGGGTGATCGTCAACAGCCAGGTGACGACCGTTCCCCGCAGGGGGTCGTACGCGCCGGCGTGGCGCCAGGCCCGGAGGAACGCCTCCTGCGCCACGTCCTCGGCGGCGCGGGCCTCCCCGACGATCGTGAGCGCGAGCCCGTAGACGCGGCGCTGGAACCGGCGGACGAACGCGGCTGCCGCTTCGGGATCGCCGGTCGCCAGGCCGGCCAGGAGGGCGTCGTCGGAGACTGACCACATGGGCTCTACGGGCGGCCTCGCTGCCGGGATTGCCCGCCACCGTACTCCCGCAATCCGCGAGCGGGTGCCGCTCGTAGTTCCGGGGAGACGCCGCCTCCGAGGAGGGACTCATGCGTACGCGCCTCGCTGTCCTCGCCACCGTCCTTGCCGTGCTCGCACTGAGTGCCTGCGGCGACGATGGTGGCTCCGGCGCCTCCGCGGACGGCGACGATTCCGCCGATGCCCCCGTCTCCCTTCCCGGTGACGTCAACGACGAGGGAACCGCGGACGCCACCGGCGCCGACACGCTCGACCTCGAGGCCGGCGACTTCTTCTTCGGGCCCACGTTCATACGGGCGACCCCCGGGAGCACGCTCACTATCTCGGTCGCGAACGAAGGCGACGCCGACCACACGTTCACGATCGACGACCAGGACATCGACACGGAGCTGGACGCCGGCGCGAGCGCCGAGATCGACGTCACCGTGCCCGACGACGGAGACGTGACGTTCTACTGCCGCTTCCACCGGGCGCAGGGCATGCAGGGGGCGGTCTTCACCGGCGGCGGCGGCCCCGCTCCCGGTGGTGGCGGCGGCGAGGACGACACCGGTGGGGGCACGCCCGGCTACTGAGCTCGGCCTTCGCGGTGCCACCACACCCGACTGTTCGCGGCCTCGTCGTGGCCGTCGGCGTCGCGGCGGCCGGGGTCAGCGGCCGGCGTGGGCGCGGCGGCGCCGGTGAACCCGGCTCGCGGCAGCGCCTCCCAGGGCGACTCCCGGAAGCGCACGGCGTCGACGACGCCCAGGAAGCGCCACCACGCGTGCATCTGGCGGAACCCGATGTTCTCGACCACACCCGCCGCCAGGCCCGCCCCGAAGTCGCGCCAGCGGCGATAGCGATGGTACGAGAGCTCCTCGACCACCATGCTCGCGAACGAGAGGAACATGCCGTAGCCCACGGCGACGACCAGGAACAGCACGGCGAACCACACCGACACGAGGCCGAACACGAAGCTCAACGCCACCGCGATGACGCCCACGAGCTCGA
Organism: Acidimicrobiia bacterium; assembly: GCA_036374115.1. Lineage (GTDB taxonomy): Bacteria > Actinomycetota > Acidimicrobiia > IMCC26256 > JACDBD01 > JACDBD01. The sequence continues at coordinate 12,871 of DASUUL010000132.1, forward strand.
CGACCGGCCCGAGCAGCTCGAACAACAGGAGGTGCGGCATGCCGAGGATCCCGACGCTGCCGTAGCGCGGATTCCCGATCATCGTTCGGTGCTTCCAGAGGGTCTCGGCAAGGCCGCAGGACCAGCGCCGCCGCTGACTCCGCAGCGTTCGGCGGGTAGCCGGCACCTCGGTCCAACAGACCGGTTCGGCGACGAACGTGATGCGGTAGCTGCGCC
>DASUUL010000133.1:0-5772 GCA_036374115.1 Acidimicrobiia bacterium
GGGCACTGGACCGACGACACGCTCGCGGGCCGGGTCGACCACTGGGCTGCGACGCGACCGAGCGCCGTCGCCGTCGTCGACGAGACCGGCCGCCACGGCTATGGCGACCTTCGTGACGACGCCGCCCGCGTCGTCGGCTTCCTGCAGGAGCTGGGCGTGAGCGCAGGCGACGTCGTCTCGGTCCAGCTGCCGAACCGTTACGAGGCGGTGGTGGCGGCCGTCGCGGTGCAGGCGGCAGGCGCCGTGGTCAATCCGCTGCTGCCCAACTACCGCGCCAAGGAGCTGGCCTACGTATTCTCCCAGGCATCTCCACGCGTCGTCTTCACGCCGGCGGAGTACCGCGGCTTCGACCACCGGCCGATGATCGACCAGGTTCGGGCGACGACCGGCATCCAGGCCGCCCACGTCGTCGTCGGCGCCGGTGCGAGCGGCGGCGACGCCGTGCTCGACGAGGTGCTCGCGCGTCCGCCCGCCGCGCTCGCGCCGGGGCCGGCGGACGCAGTCTCCGAGCTGATCTTCACGTCGGGCACGGAAGCGAACCCCAAGGCGATCATGCACACCGAGCAGACCGCGAACTTCAGCGTGCGAGTGGCGCACGCCGATCTCGGTCTCGGCGCCGACGACGTCGTGTGGATGCCGTCACCCGTCGGCCACTCGACCGGGTTCAACTACGGCGTGCGCTTCGCGCTCTACCACGGCCTGACGCTCGTGCTCCAGGACGTCTGGGACCCGGACGCCGCCGTCGAGCTGGTGCAGCGCGAGGGGTGCAGCTACACCCTCGCCGCGACCACGTTCCTCCAGGACCTGGTGAGCGCGGCCGATCGGGGCGGGGCGCGCCTCGGCAGCCTCCGATGCTTCGGATGCGGTGGCGCACCCGTGCCGGCCGACCTCGTGCGCGCCGCCGACGAGCGTGGAATCCGGGTGCTGCGGCTCTACGGCTCGACCGAGGTGCTCGTCGCCAGCTGGAACCGGCCCTCGTCGCCGCTCGCGAAGCGCGCCGACACCGACGGCATCGCGATGAGTCACGTGGAGCTCGAGGTCCGCGGCGACGACGGCACGCCGCCGCCGCCGGGCGAGCCGGGGGAGCTCTTCGTGCGTGGCCCCGACACCTGCGTCGGCTTCTTCGGCGACGAGGAGCGCACGGCGACGACCTTCGGTCCCGACGGTTGGGTGCGCTCCGGCGATCTCGTCACGATCGACACCGACGGGTACCTGACGGTCGTCGGACGCAAGAAGGAGATCATCATCCGGGGAGGGATGAACATCGCGCCGCGCGAGATCGAGGACCTTCTCACCGCCTTCCCCGAGGTGGAGCGGGCGGCGGTCGTCGGGCTCCCCGACGAGCGATTGGGCGAGCGGTCGTGCGCCTGCGTGGTGCTGCGTCCCGGTGACGCCCTCGACTTCGACACCATGGTGGCGCGCCTCCGCGCGACCGGGCTCGCCGGCTACAAGCTCCCCGAGCGGCTGGAGATCCTCGACACGCTCCCCACGACGGCGTCGGGCAAGGTGCAGAAGCACGAGATCGGCCGTCGCCTCGGCGTCGCGGAAGCCGGATGAGCAGCCCTGCGGCGGCGCCGATCTCGGTCGCGCACGAGTCACTGGGCGACGGAACGGACCGAGCGGCCGTCGTTCGCCTGAACCGCCCCGACAAGCTGAACGCGGTCGACTGGGACATGCTGAGCGCCCTCGACGACGCCCTCGACGCGATCGCGGTCGACCGCACGACCCGGTGCGTGCTCGTCACCGGCGAGGGCCGAGCCTTCAGCGCCGGCGGAGATCTCGAGAAGTACGTCACCCTCCAGCGTGATCCCGTGGAGTTCCCCCGTTTCGTCGCCGACCTGCATCGGATCTTCGGCCGTCTGCGGCAGCTGCCGGTCCCGGTGATCGCCTTGGTCAACGGCGTGACCGCCGCCGGCGGCCTCGAGCTGCTCCTCAACTGCGACTTCGCGCTCGTGGCGGCCTCGGCGCGCGTCGGCGACGGCCACCTGAACTTCGGCCAGATGGGCGGCGGCGGCGTGCTCACCCTGCTCCCCCGTGCGATCGGGCGGGAGCGGGCCGCCGAGCTGATCTTCACCGGCCGTTTCCTCGACGCCGGCGAGGCCGTCGCCTGGGGCCTCGCCAACCGCGTCGTCCCCGACGACGCGCTGCTCGCCACCGGCCTCGAGCTCGCCCGCCAGGTGGCGGAGAAGAGCCCGCTCGCGGTTGCCAACGCCAAGCAGGTGCTCCAGACCGTGTGGGCCGACGGCGGCCCCGAATCCGAGGGCCTCGCCCTCGAGCGCGAGACCAACTCCGTCTACTGCCTCACCTCGGAGGACGCACCCGAGGGCCTGCGCGCCTTCCAGGAGAAGCGCCGGCCGCGCTTCACCGGCCGCTGACCATGGAGCCGACCGCGCCCGCCGCGCCGATGCCCGACTCGGAGAGCGCCCCCTTCTGGGAGGCGCTCGGCGATCACCGGCTGGTGCTCCAGCGCTGCCCGGCGTGCGGCCGCCACCGGTTCCCGCCGATGCCGGCGTGCCCGTGGTGCGGCGAACGGGGCGCCGAGCCCGTCGAGGCGACCGGAGGCGGCGAGGTGTACTCGTGGGTGACGGTGCACCGCGCGCTCGGGCCCGGGTTCGCCGGTGACGCGCCGTACACGATCGCGACGGTGACGTTGACCGAGGGGTGCCGGGTGTTCGCCCGCCTCGACCACGAGGCCGCCGGCGGCACCGAAGTCGTGCGCGCCGGGCTCCCGGTGCGGGCCCGCTTCGTCGACCACGACGGGTGGACCGAGCTCCGGTTCGCGCCCGTCGGTGCCGGGCGATGACGGCGGCGATCAGCGGCGTCGGGTACGCCGGGTTCTCGAAGGCGTCCGGTCGCAGCGTGCTCGCATTGGCGGACGAGGCGTGCCGAGCGGCCGTCGCCGACGCCGGGCTGGCGACACGCGACGTCGACGGGATCATGAGCTTCAGCCTCATGCACGATTCGGTGCCGTGCCAGGCCGTCGCGACCACGCTCGCGCTCCCCGAGTTGCGAGTGAGCCTCGACGCCGACCTGGGAGGGCAGGCCCCGTGCTACCTGGTAGGCCTGGCGGCGATGGCCGTCGACGCCGGCTTCGCCCGCAACGTGCTCGTGTTCCGGGCGATGAACGGCCGCAGCGGCGCGCGGGTGGGGACGATGCAGTTCGCAGGCATGGGCGCGCAGTACCGCTACCCGATCGGATACGACGCCTACCTCATGTACGTGGCGATGTGGGCCCGGCGGTTCCTGATCGAGACGAGCCAGGACGAGCGCGACCTGGCCGCGGTGGCGCTCGCACAGCGCCCGTACGCGGCTGCGAACGAGCGCGCGTTCCGGCGCCGCCCGCTGACGCTCGGCGACTACCTCGCGGAACCGTTCGTCGTCGAGCCCTTCCGGGCGAGCGACTGCACGGTCGAGGTCGACGGTGCGTGCGCGGTGCTGGTGAGCGCGGGCGAGATCGCCCGTGACGCGCACCACCCGCCCGCGGTCGTGGCCTCGTCGGCGTACCGGGCCGGCCCGCGCTCGGGTCTCGACATCGGCGACCACCTCCTCTGGGACGACTACACGCGCAACTACACCAGCCACGTTCGCGAGGAGCTCTTCGCCCGCGCCGGCATCGGCCCCGGCGACGTGCAGGTCGCCGAGATCTACGACTGCTTCTCGAGCACGGTGCTGATCGGCCTCGAGGGGCTCGGGATCTGCGAGCGCGGCACGTCGGGCGCGTTCGTCCGGTCGGGCGCCACCGCGATCGACGGGCGCCTCCCCACCAACACGAACGGCGGCCTCCTGGCAGAGGGCTACCTTCACGGCATGAACACCGTGGCCGAGGCGGTCCTCCAGGTGCAGGGCCGGGGCGGCGAGCGCCAGGCCTTGCGCCACGACGTCGCGGTGGTGACGTCGGGCGCGCTCATGGACGGCTCCGCGCTCGTGCTCACCCGCGATTGACGGCGCCGGGAGGTCGTGACCGTGAACGAGGCCGAGATCGACGCGCTCCTCGAGGTCGTGCAGCGGCCCGAGCGGGAGCGCCGCACACCCGAGGAACGGGTCCAGGCGCTGGCCGACCGCCAGGAGATCCGCGATCTGATCATGGTCTACGGCTACCTGTGCGACGCCCGCCGCTGGGACGAGCTGCTCGAGCTCTACACCGACGACATCGAGCGCGTCCTCGCCGGCAGCCTGAGCGAGCGGGTGCAGGGCAAGGCCGCCCTGCGGGAGAGGCTGACGGCTCCCACGCTCGCCCGGGCGTCGGGCGAGGGCGCGCCGCCACCACCTTCGTACCTCGAGGCGCTCGAGCTGCGGCATCTCATGGCGAGCGACGTCGTACGGCTCTCCGACGACGGCACCGCCGCGACCGCGGCCGTCCAGTACCAGATGGTGGCGACGGCCGACGACGAGCGCGGCTTCCGGCGGGGCGCCCACGAAGGGTCCTACGTCTTCGAGTTCCGCAAGGTCGACGGTCGGTGGAGGTTCTGCCGGCAGTTCATCGTGAGCGACAACGCCCACAACCCGATGTTCCAGCGCGAGTCGTGACCGACCGGGTCGCGCTCGTGACCGGTGCGGGCGCAGGGATCGGTCGCGCGACCGCTCGGCGGCTCGCCGCCGACGGCGCCGCCGTCGTGGTGAACGACGTGCGGCCCGAGCTCGCGGCCGACACGGTGGCGGCGATCACCGCTGCCGGCGGGCGGGCACACCCGGCCGCCGCCGACGTCACCCGGCCCGAGGCCGTCGCCGAGGTCGTGTCGCGGGCCACGACCGAGGTCGGGCCGATCGACATCCTGGTCAACAACGTCGGCGGGGCGCCCGCCGGGGTGGGCTGGCACGAGCTGCGCGAGACCAGCGTCGACGACTTCTACGCCTTCGTGGCCCTGAACCTCGGGTCGGCCTTCATCTGCGCCCGGGCCGTGATCGACGGGATGATCGAGCGCGGTTGGGGAAGGGTCGTGTGCGTCAACTCGATCTCGGCAGTGTTCGGCCAGCGCGCCGGCGTGGGTTACGCCGCCGCCAAGGCGGGTCTCACCGGCTTCGTCGGCTCGCTGGCGAAGGAGGTGGCGCGCCACGGCGTGAACGTGAACGAGGTGCTGATCGGCAACGCGCCGCACCCGTCGCGTGCACCCGAGCGCCAGAAGCGGCTCGACGAGTGGAGCCATCTCGGCCGTCCCGGCCGCTACGAGGAGTTCGCGGCCGCGATCGCGTTCCTCGCCTCCGACGAGGCGTCGTACCTGTCGGGGTCGACGCTCACGATCGACGGCGGCACCCGCCGCTTCGCGCTCCTGTGACGCACGGGGGCGAGATGGCGGAGGTGCTCGCCGCCGTCGCGGCGCCGGGTCGATCGGCGCCGGCGTTCGCAGCGCGCCTGGCCGCGGCCGAGGACCGGGCGGCGATCCGCGACCTGATCATGCGCTACGGGTACCTGGAGGACGCCCGCCGCTGGGACGACATGCTCGACCTCTACACCGACGACATCGAGCGCGTGCTCGCCGGCTCCCTGGTGGAGACGATCCGGGGGAAGGCCGCATTGCGGGAGCGCCTCGTGAGCCCGGTGATGGAGGCGAAGTCGGGCGCCGCCGCCGCGTCGCGCGCGCGGGTGGAGCAGCTCCGGCTGCGTCACCTCATGACGGGCGAGGTGATCCGCGTCGCCGGCGACGGCACCGAGGCAACGGCGGCGGTGCAGTACGTGCTGGTCGCGACCCGCGAGGACGAGCACGGGTTCCGGAAGGGTTCCCACGAGGGTTCGTATCGCTTCGACTTCCGCAAGGAGCACGGGCGATGGAAGTT
>DASUUL010000134.1:0-4803 GCA_036374115.1 Acidimicrobiia bacterium
GATCGTCGTGACCCACAAGCAGACCGTGGTCGGCGCCCACATCCTGGCCCCCGCCGCGGGCGAGATGATCCACGAGCTCGCGCTCGCCATCGCCCAGCGGCTGAAGGTCGGCGCCCTGGCGCAGTTCACGCACGTGTACCCCACCCTGTCGACATCGATCGGGCGGATCGCCGGCGACGCCGCGTTCGCGCGCGCCGACCGGCTCCGCTGGCTCATCCGCCGGAAGTAGGTTCACGTCGTGACGGCGTCTCGCCTGGAGAACTCGCGCTGGAACTTCGAGTCGAACTGCTTCGTCTGCGAAGCCGGCAACGAGCGGGGGATGCGCATTCCGTTCTTCCACGACGACGTCGCCGACGTCGTGTTCGCGGAGTACACGCTCGGGGAGGAGTTCTCCGGCGCACCTACGTACGTCCACGGCGGGGTGACCCTCGCGGTGCTCGACGAGGCCATGGCCTGGGCCGCGATCGCGCTCGGCGGCAAGTTCGCGGTCACCCACGGCTTCCAGGCCACGTTCGTGTACCCGGTGCGCGTCGGACGGCCCTACCGGGTGGAGGCCCGCCTCACCGATCGGGCCGACGAGCTCTTCCGCGCGGAGGCGGCCGTCCTCGACGCCAAGTCGCGGCCGTGCGTGCAGGCGAGCAGCTCGCTCGTGGTTCTGTCGGCGGCGCGTGCTGCCGACGCCATCGGGACCGAGGCCACCGGCGACGACGCCGGCTTCGTCCGATGACGGTGGTCGGCGACCACGTCCCCCGGGTCGAGCTCCACACGGCTGCGGGCGCACCGGTCGAGCTCGGCGCGTTCCTCGAACGGCGACTGCTCGTGGTGGCGCTGCGCTACTACGGCTGACTCCCCTGCCTCGACCACCTCGCGCAGGTGTGCGAGGCCTATCCCGAGATCGAGCGGCTGGGCGCGGGTGCCCTCGGCGTCGGCACCGGCGCCGACTTCCAGGCCCGCCGGCTCATGGAGGAGGGCCTCCGGGGCCGGGCGGTGCCGTTCCCGCTCCTCGTCGATCCCGACGCCAACCTCTACCGCGCGCTCGACATCGGGCGCGTCGGATGGTCGCACTGGCTGCGACGCGACGTCGCTGCCCGGTACGTGCGGGCCTGGCGCGCCGGCTCCCGCCCGGGGAGGGTGACCGGCGACGCCCGCCGCCTCTCGGGGGTCGCGATCGTCGATCCCGACCGCCGACTCCGCTACCTGCACCGGTCGGCGGCGGTCGGCGACTATCCCTCGATCGACGAGACGCTCGCCGCGTTGCGCGAGCTGTCGCCCTAGCCGGCAGCGCGTTGCTCGCGCTTCCAGGCCGACCTCGCGCCGTGGAGCATGAACGCGGCACTGATGTCGCCCACGCCCCACAGGATCGAGCCCAGGCCGAGCATCAGCAGCACGAAGAACAACGCGACGTTCACCCACGCGACGGCGAAGATGCCGAGCACGATCGACGCCCCGCCCCGGATGAGGTACGTCCACCAGTGGCGAGTCCCGACCATCGTGAAGCCGCCGATGATGTCGATCACGCCCCAGATGATCAGCGCCCAACCGACGATCACGACGAGCACCACGTAGGTGGCGTCGGGCCACGCCCAGGCGAGGATGCCGGCGAGGATCGAGAGCAGCCCGCCGACCGCGTACCAGCCGGAGCCGGGCCGGCGCTCGCCCAGCGAGCCGACGAGCTGGAGGATGCCCCAGCCGATCAGCCAGGCCCCGATCAACAGGGCGACCAGGTACGACGCGGTGACGCCGCGCTCGCTCCCCCGGATCCAGTCGAGCTCCAGGGTCAGGATCACGACCCCGAACAGAATGCCGACCACGCCGGAGAACAGGTAGACCCACCAGACCCTGCTGGCGTAGTCGGAGAGCTCGTCCATCGCCCGGCGTTCACCGGGCGTCATCGTGGCTGCCAATCGAATCCCCTCCTCGGTGTGGGTCAATCTTCCGTCACCGTCGCCCCCAACGGGTGGATTTCGGCGGTGCGATCGACGCGAAAGGGACGGTCAGGCAGGAAAGAAGCAGGCACCGACGGTGCCGGGGCCGGTGTGGGAGCCGACCGAGGGGCCGATGTCGTAGCGGACGATCTCGACCACTTCCGGCAGGGCGCGCAGGCGCGCTTCCAGCTCGCCGGCGAGCTCGGCCGCGACCGCGTCGCCCACGCCGACTCGCTGTGCCCGGCCCTCCGCGCTCGCCCGCACGAGCTCGGTCATGGCCGTCATGGCCGCGTCCACGTCGGTCACGCGGCCCACGGCTCGCATCTCGCCTCCCGTCAGGGCGAGCACGGGCAGACCGCCGGCGTCGTCGACGCCGGCGGCGAGGCGCCCACCCCGGCGCGCGAGATCGAGGGCGCCGACGATGAAGACGTTGCCCACTTCCCCGGCGGTGGTCCGCGCCGCATCGGCCGCCGCCGCCAGCGGCCGACCGGCGGCGAGGACGTCGCCGGCCGCCCAGACACAGCAGGCCACCGCGAACGACGCGGTGCCGGTGTCGACGACCTCGACGGGCACGGGGCTGTCGCTCACCGCGAGCTTCACCGCACCGATGGTCCCGGAGGTGTTCGAGCCGATGTGCACCGAGAGGATCTCGGTGGCTCCGGCCGCGGCCGCCGCCTCGTAGACCGCCAGCACCTCGCCGGGGGCCGGCGCCGCCGTCGTCACCTCGGCCCCGGATTCCAGTCGTTCGTAGAACTCGCTCGTCGTGAGATCGACGCCCTCCCGGTGTGCTTCGCCGTCGAGCACCACCGTCAACGGCACGACGTGCACGTGGTAGCGGTCGCGCAGGGCGTCGGGGAGCTGGGCCCCCGAGTCGGTGACGAGCGCGGTGGTCACGCCGCGATCCGCACCGGTCGCGCCGCCACGGCGGCGACGCGGAACTTCCACACGATCATGGCGGAGCTCACACCGGTGAAGGCGAGCAGCCCCCACGTGGGCGCCGGGCCCCACAGGTTCGGGAGGTCGGCGAGCCACCAGACCAGGGCCGACGCGATCCACGCCACCCCGTTGCCCCAGATCGTGCGCTCGGGATGGCGGGTGCCGGCGGCACCGAGCGCGGCGACGGCGGCGTCGATCGGGAAGAACGCGGGGAACACGGCCAGGCACGCACCGGCGGAGGTGGCCACCCCCTTGCCCCCGCGGAACCGGCTCCACACGGGGAAGATGTGGCCGGCGATGCTCGCGGTCGCGGCGGCGTACCCACCTCCGTCGCCCCCGACGGCCATGCCGGCGAAGCCGGCCACGACGCCCTTGAGCATGTCGGCGACGACGACCGCCACACCCCAGGCGGTGCCGATGCTCTTCATCGCGTTGAGACCGCCCGGGTTGCCACTCCCGACGGTGCGGAGATCGACTCGACCCCGGGTGGCGATGCGACACACCACGTCGGCCGACGGGAACGTCCCTACGAGATATCCGAGGACCGCGGCCGCGACGAGGCGCACCGGATCAGCCTAGGCGTCACGACGAGCGTGAGAACCGGCAGCGCCTACCTAGCGGCTCCGCCACGTCTGTGACCGCCGCGCTTCCTTGCTTCGCCATGGGCCCGTTCCGTCAGCCCCCGGAGACGTCCTGGGGACGAGCCTTGCCGGCGGCGATCCAGGGCATCATCGCCCGCAGCCGCTCCCCCACGTCCTCGATGGGGTGCTCGGCGCCCTCACGCCGGAGGGCGTTGAACACCGGGCGGCCGGCCTGGTTCTCGAGGATCCACTCCTTAGCGAAGCGACCGGTGCGGATCTCACCCAGGATCTCGCGCATCTCGGCACGGGTCTCGTCGGTGATGATCCGCGGGCCCCGAGTCATGTCGCCGTACTCGGCCGTGTCGGAGATCGAGTACCGCATGTTGGTGATCCCGCCCTCGTAGATCAGGTCGACGATCAGCTTCACCTCGTGCAGCGTCTCGAAGTACGCCGACTCGGGCTGGTAACCGGCCTCCACCAACGTCTCGTAGCTCGACTTGATGAGCTCGACCAAGCCGCCGCACAACACGACCTGCTCGCCGAACAGGTCGGTCTCGGTCTCCTCCTCGAACGTGGTGTCGAGCACGCCGGCGCGGGTCGCGCCGACCGCCTTCGCGTAGGCGAGCGCCGTCTCCTTCGCCTTCCCGGTCTCGTCGGCGCCCACGGCGACGAGCGAGGGGACGCCACCGCCCTCCTCGAACGTGCGTCGCACCAGGTGACCGGGCCCCTTCGGCGCGATCATCCACACGTCGACGCCCTTCGGTGGACGGATCTGGCCGAAGTGGATGTTGAAGCCGTGCGCGAAGGCGAGCGAGTCGCGCTCCTCGAGGTAGGGCTCGATGTCGCGCTCGTACACGCTCGCCTGCTCCGTGTCGGGGAGCAGGACCATGATGACGTCTGCCTCCTTGCACGCGTCGGCCGTGGTGAGGACGCGCAGCCCCGCCTCCTCGGCCTTGCCCCACGACGACGAGCCCTCCCGCAGCCCGACCCGGACGTCGACACCCGAGTCCTTCAGGTTCAGGGCGTGGGCGTGGCCCTGCGACCCGTACCCGAGGACGGCGACCTTGCGCCCCTCGAGCAGCGCCAAGTCGGCATCGGCGTCGTAATAGATCGTGGCCGGCATCTCGTCGTCCTCTCTCGGGTCTCCCAGGGCCGTTCTGGCGTCGCTGCTCCGGAAAATAAGCGGTACAGCGACGCCAAAACGGCCCTCTGACTCTAGGCGGTGCGGTCCTTGACGGCCCGCAGCTTGGCGGGGCGACGGGCGAGCTTCGGCAGCGCGATCCGGCCGGTGCGCTGGAGCTCGACGATCGTGTACGGGCGGAGCAGGTCGGTGAACGCGTCGAGCTTGTCGGGCGTGCCGG
>DASUUL010000135.1:0-3108 GCA_036374115.1 Acidimicrobiia bacterium
GTCACGGCCAAGGACCGCATGGTCTCGCCGGCGCGTCAGCTCAAGCTGGCCCAGGCCATCCCGGGAGCGACGATCCATCCCGCCCACTCCGACCACGCCGCCTGCGTGCTGGGTGCCCGCCGGTTCGTCCCCGCCTTGGTGGAGGCGTGCGACGCCGTCGCCGACCGGATGCCGGCGCCGGCGCCGGTGCGGGTGGCGCTGCGAGGTGTAGGCGCGAACGCACCTTCTGCGTAATACGCTCTCCGGTCCGCGACCATGCGGAGGGGGGCCACCGAATGGAGCGGCTGAGCGGGCTGGACGCGGCGTTCCTGTATCTCGAGACGCCGACCCACCACATGCACGTGTCGATGGTGGCGATGTTCGACGCCTCCACGGTGCCGGGGGGCTACTCGTTCGAGAAGGTGCGGTCCGTCATCGAGGAACGCCTGCCGTCGATCCCGATGTTCCGCCGCCGCCTCGTGGAGGTGCCGTTCAAGCTCCACCACCCCATCTGGGTCGACGACCCCGCCTTCGACCTCGACTACCACGTGCGCCGCATCGGTGCACCGGCACCCGGCGGCATCGAGGAGCTGTGCGAGCTCGCCAGCGACTTCACCAGCCGGCAGCTCGATCGCACCCGTCCGTTGTGGGAGATGTGCATCGTCGAGGGGCTGCGCGACGGCCGCATCGGGATCCTCGCCAAGGTGCACCACTCCACCGTCGACGGTGTCTCGGGCGCCGAGGTCATGGTGCATCTCTTCGACCTCGAACCCGATCCGGGGGCCCACGTGCCCCCGCCCGAGGCGGAGCCGCCAACGCCGGAGCGGGTGCCGTCGGATCTCGAGCTCGTGAGCTTCGCGACGTGGTCGCTCGTCCGCACCCCGTTTCGCATCGCGGCGAAGCTCCCCCAGACGGTCCGCTCGTTGGTCAACGTCGTGCGGGGACGGCGCGAGAGCGAAGGGCCGTCCGCGCCCACCCCGTTCGCGGCGCCGCGAACGTCGCTCAACGCCGCCATCACCCCGCACCGCAAGGTCGCGGCGGTCACGCTGTCGTTCCCCGAGGTCAAGGCGGTCAAGCGGGTGTTGGGCTGCACGGTCAACGACGTCGTGCTGGCGTTGTGCTCCGGGGCGTTGCGGCGTTACCTCGACGAACGGGGCGAGCTCCCCGACCAGCCGCTCATCGCGGTGGTCCCGATCTCGGTGCGCGACGGCGACGGTCCCTCGGTCGGGAGCAACCAGGTCTCGGCGTTGTTCACGTCGCTGGCCACCGACCGGGCGGACCCGGTCGAACGGGTCGAGGCGATCGCCGCGGTGACGAAGGCGGCGAAGAGGGAGCACCACGCCATCGGCGCCAAGATGCTCCAGGACTGGGCCGAGTTCGCCACACCGGCGCTGTTCACCCGTGCGTCGCGCCTCTACTCGAGCATGGGCCTCGCCGACCGTCACCGGCCGATCCACAACCTGATCATCTCGAACGTTCCCGGCCCGCCCTTCCCGCTCTATCTGGCCGGGGCCAAGCTGGAGCTGCTCTGCCCGCTGGGCCCCGTCATGGAAGGCGCGGCCCTGAACGTCACCGTGATCAGCTACATGGACAACCTCGACGTCGGCCTCATCGCCTGCCGCGAGAACGTCCCTGGACTCTGGGATCTCGCCCACCACTTCCAGGACGCCCTCGATGAGCTGAAGGCGGTCGCCGGGGTGCACAATGGTGGGACCATGGACCACGACGACACCCCCGGCTCGGGCGCAGTTCCCGCGGCCAGCGGGACCACCGGAGGTGATGGTGTCGGCTACTCGGGCTGAGCGTGGGCGCGCCACCCTCACCACCACCGACGACGTCCGCCTCGCCGGGTGTCACCTGTTGACGGTCGACACGCCCCGGGCGGCCGTCGTGGTCGTCCACGGATTCACCGGCAGCTCGGAGCACCCCGAGGTGGTGGCGCTGGCCGACACGCTCCACGACCGGGCGCTCGACGTCGTCTGGTACGACGCCCGCGGTCACGGCCGTTCCGGTGGGCAGTCCACGCTGGGCGACCTCGAGGCCCACGACGTCGCCGCCGCGGTGACGCTGGCGGCCGAGCGGGCGGAGCGGGTCGTGCTCGTCGGCGCGTCGATGGGCGCGATCGCCGCGCTGCGCTACGCCGCCGCCGACGCCCGCCTCGCCGGAGTCGTGCTCGTGAGCTGCCCGGCGGCGTGGCGCCTCCCCCGCAACGCCCACGGCGTGATCGCCACCGGGCTCACCCGCACACGGGTGGGCCGGGCGCTGGCGGCCCGATTCCTCAAGGTGCGGGTGGCGGACCGCTGGACGAACCCCGACCCGCCGGTGGCACTGGTGCCGCGCGTGACCGCCCCGCTCGCGCTCGTGCACGGCGAGGCCGACCCCTTCATCGCCAGCCGCGACGCCCACGAGCTCGAGGCGCTCGCCGTGGGACGGTGCATGGTCGAGCTCGTTCCGGAGATGGGCCACGCGTTCGGCCCGCTCGCCACGCCGGCGATCCTCGACGCCGTCGAGTGGACCCTCGCCCACGATCAGGTGCGCAGCGAGCTCTAGCGCGAAAGCGCGCCGTCCTCCCACCACCAGGCGAGGCCGACCAGACCGGGCCCGGTGTGCACCACCATCACGGGACCGAACTCCCCGACGAACGCGCTCGCCGGCTCGACGTGCTGCTCGACCCGCTCGAGCAGCTGCGCCGCCGCGTCGGGAGCCGCGGCGTGGAGTGCCACGACATGGGCGCGCCCCTCGGCGGGCGCCGATCGGCGGAACTGCCCGACGATGCGGTCGAGGGCGGCGTCGAAGCTCAACGCCGGCCGCAGCGCTCGGACCTTGCCGCCACCGAACTCGAACAACGGGTTGATGCCGAGACGGCGGCCCGCCCAACCCGCGATGTTGGGGACGCGCCCGCTCCGCACGAGGTGATCGAGGCTCGGCACGGTCGCGATCAACCGCACCTGCTCGATCACCTGCTTGGCCACGAGCTCGACCTCGTCGAGCGACGCGCCCGCGCTCGCCGCTCGCGCCGCCGCCAGCACCACGAGCGCTTCGGCCCCCGCCGCCGTGAGCGTGTCGACGACGCGCACGTCGTCGCCCACCGCGCGGCCCGCGGCCACGGCGGCCTGGTACGTGCTGCTC
>DASUUL010000136.1:0-6351 GCA_036374115.1 Acidimicrobiia bacterium
CGAAGTCGGCGCCCGTCCACGCCTTGTGGGTGCGGTACGAGTGGTCGAGACGCTCGAGGAAGTACGGAACCCAGCCGATCCCGCCCTCCGACAGCGCCACCGTCACATCGGGGAACTTCTTGAAGACGGGGGAGTAGACGAGGTCGGCGGCCGCCTGCACGATGTTCATGGGCTGGAGGACGATCATCACGTCGATCGGCGCGTCGGGTGCGGTGACCACGAGCTTCGACGACGAGCCGATGTGCATGCACACGATCGTCCCCTCGTCGCTGCACGCCGCCCAGAAGGGGTCCCAGTGGTCGGAGTGCAGGCTCGGGAGGCCCAGCGGGACGGGGTTCTCGGGGAACGTGATCGCGTGGCAGCCCTTCGCCGCCACGCGCCGCACCTCCGCCGCCATCGTGTGCGGGTCCCAGATCGTCGGGACCGCGAGCGGGATGAACCGTTCCGGGTGGGCGCCGCACCACTCGTCGATGTGCCAGTCGTTGTAGGCCTGTGCGAGCGCGAGGGCGGCTTCCTTGTCTTCGAGGGCGGCGAAGAGGCGTCCGGCGAACCCGGGCAGCGAGGGGAAGCACAGCGAGCCGAGGAGGCCGTTGGCGCTCATGTCGAGCACGCGCGCGTCGACGTCGAAGCAACCGGGGCGGAGCTCGTCGAACGAGGTGGGGTCGATGCCGTACTCCTCGGGGGGGCGTCCCGCGACCGCGTTGAGGCCGATGTTGGGCACCTCGATCTCGAGGAACTGCCACACGTCGGTGCCGTCGTCCTTGTGGACGACGTGCGGTGCGACGTCGCGGTACTTCGCCGGGAGGTGACGCTCGAAGAGGTCGGGCGGCTCGACCACGTGATCGTCGACGCTCACGAGGATCATGTCTTCGGTGCGCATGAACGTTCCTCCCTCGCCGTCGGCCCTCGGCGCCCGGCCCCTCGGCGCCCGGCCCCTGGGCACCTGGCCCTCTGCGCCGGGTCCGCCTCGTCTCGCCGCGGATCGGGTTCCTGACGCGTCGTCAGGTTACCTCCGCGAGACGGCGGCAGTGCCCGGCAGCGCGGCGAGCCGGTACCGTTGCGGACCATGGGAGGCACGGCGCGAGGCCGACGCGCCCACTGGGCCGAGTTCGTGCAGTGGTGTGCCGCCCTCGGTGAACCGGCGCTCCCGGCGACGCCCGACGCCGTCGTCGACTACCTCGTCGAGCTCCCCCGCACGAGCGGCGCGGCCGGGGTCGAGGCGCGCGTCGCGGCGATCGGCGACGCCCACCGCGAGGTGGGGCTGCCGGTTCCCACCGACGACGCCCGCGTCCGCATCGAGGTGACGCGCGCACGGTGGCGCCGGCGCCCGACGGCCCCTCGGGCGGTCCCGCTCGCCGCCCGCGAGCTCGGTGCCATGGTGGCGGCGCTTCCCGGTGGGCTCGCCGGCGTGCGCGACCACGCGCTGCTCCTCGTCGGGGTGGGGGCGGGCTTGCGCTCGTCCGAGCTCGTCGCGCTCGACGTGTCGGACCTCGTGGTGGTCGACGGCGGGCTCTCGGTCGCCCGCCTCCGGGGCCGGCTGGTGGTCCCGTACGCGGAGGCCGCCGAGCTCTGCGCGGCGCGGGCGTGGCAGCGGTGGGTGGCGGCGGCGGGTCTCACCGCCGGGCCCGCGTTCCGCGCCGTCGACCGCCACGGGCGCCTCGGGCTCCAGCGCCTGAGCGAGCGGTCGGTGACGCGCATCGTGCGGCGAGCGGCGGCGCGCGCCGGCCTCGAGGAGCCGCGCGACGGCGCCCGGTCGCTTCGCCTCGACGCCCCCGCCTGACCCCACGCGCCGGGCGTCCCCCCGTCAGTTGGTCCGGGGCCGGCTCGTTGCCGCCGATGGCGACGTCGCCGCGAGCAGGTCGGCGACGGCGTCACCGGTTCGAGGTTCGGCGAGGAGGTTTCCCTGCGCGTGGTCGCACCCGAGGCGACGGAGCTCACCGAGCTGCACCTCGCTCTCCACGCCCTCGGCGGTCGCCGTCAGCCCCATGCTGTGGGCGAGCAGGATGACGGCGGCGACGATGGCGGTGCTCTCCGCCTCCTCGCCGAGCCCGGCGACGAACGACCGGTCGATCTTGAGGGTGTCGACCGGGAACCGTTGGAGGTAGCTGAGCGACGAGTAGCCGGTCCCGAAGTCGTCGATGCCGAGGTGCACACCGAGGTCGCGCAGTGCCATCAGCGTCTCCGTCGGTGCCCGGCTGTCGTCCATGAGCACGTTCTCGGTGATCTCGAGCCGCAGCGCCGACGCCGGGAGACCGGTGTCGGCGAGGTGCCCGGCCACCATGTCGGCCAGTCCCGGGTCGGCAACCTGGCGGGCCGAGAGGTTCACCGAGATGAGCGGTGCGCGCCCGTGCGGGAGATCGGCCCGCCACCGCGCCGCCTGCTCGCACGCGCGCCGCAGCACCCACGCGCCGATCGGGACGATCAGCCCGGTCTCCTCGGCGATGGTGATGAACTCGGCGGGCGGAATCGTCCCGAGCTCGGCATGACGCCAGCGAACGAGCGACTCGACGGCGACGATCGTCCCGTCCCGCACCGACATCTCGGGTTGGTAGAGCACGAAGAACTCTTCGCGCTCGAGGGCCCGGTGCAGCGCGGTCTCCGTATCGAGGCGGTGCACGGCCCGGCGGCGCAACTCGTCGTCGTACACCTCACAGCGGTCGCGGCCGCGCTCCTTCGCCCGGTACATGGCGAGATCGGCGTTGCGGAGGAGTGACTCACTCGTCCGCGCGGTTTCGCCGTCCGACAAGGCGATGCCGATGCTGGCGGGAACGAAAACCTCGCCGCCGACGCCGCCGGCGAGCGGGTACGGCTCCCGCAGCGCGTCCGCGATCCGCGCTGCGACGTCGAGGGCGTCGGCTTCGCCGCGCACGTCGTGGCACACGACTGCGAACTCGTCCCCGCCGAGGCGGGCGGCCACGTCGCTCGAGCGCAGCGCGCGCTCGATACGTCGCGCTGCCTCGACGAGGATCAGGTCGCCGCGGTCGTGACCGAGACTGTCGTTGATCGCCTTGAAGTGGTCGAGGTCGACGAAGAGCACCGCCAGCTTCGTGCCGCCGCCGGCCGCCTCGTCGAGGCCGGCGTCGAGCACGTCGAGCACCTGCGACCGGTTCGCCAATCCCGTGAGGGCGTCGTGGTGGACCCGGTGCTCGAGCTCGGCGTGAATGCGCCGCCGCTCCGACGCCCGGCTCAGGGCCCAGACGAACGCGAAGATCACGAAGGTCATCGTGAGACCCGCGACGAGGGCGATCAGCGGCGCCCGGCGCGCGGGATCGGTCGCGAACACCGGGAGCGCCTCGAATCTCAGGGTCCACTCGCGCGCGAAGCACTCGAACTTGTGACGGTCGACGAGCGTGGT
Organism: Acidimicrobiia bacterium; assembly: GCA_036374115.1. GTDB lineage: Bacteria > Actinomycetota > Acidimicrobiia > IMCC26256 > JACDBD01 > JACDBD01. Next base: position 3,356 of record DASUUL010000136.1, read on the forward strand.
GCCGTCGTGGCGTCGCTCGTCGAGGTCGGTGGGGCGCCGGCCCAGGCGTTCCGGAGGCGCGGGGGTCGAGTCGAACAGCTCGACGCCGAGCTTGGGCCGGCGCTCGCCGAGGATCTCGGCCAGGAACTCGTTGGCGCGCAGGGGAGTCGAGAGCCAGCCGAGGAGCGCGGCGCGGCGCTGGTCGACCGTGCCGGTCGGCGCGCCCACACGGTACACGGGCAGGTGGACCGCGAACGCCGGCTGCTGCTCCTCGGTCGCGAGCTCCCGATCGGCGGGCAGCACGAAGCCCTCGGTCGCGGTGGCCTCGCCGCTGTCGCGCGCGGTGAGCAGCGCGTCCCGCTGCTCCGGGATGGTGCCGAGGTCGAAGCCCGGCACCGGCCCGGGCCCGGCGACGTAGGTGACGACGAAGCTCTCGTCTTCGGCGCCGGCGACGGGGGCGGCGAAGGCGATGCCGTTCATGCCGCGATAGTTGCGTTCGATGGCGAGGCGGTCGACGAAGGTCTCGAACTCGTCGGGGCGCACGTCGTCGGATGCCTGGTAGAGCCCGTTCACCGACTCCAGGGCACTCTGGTACAGGCGGAACTGACGGGTCAGCTCGATGCGGGCGTCGTCCGACTGCTCCTCGAATCGCCGCCGCGTCTCCCGCTCGGTCACGACGTCCCAGTAGCGCGCCCCGACGAGCGACGCCGCCACGCCGATGACCAGGACGGCCCACGCCACCGCACTCGGCCCCCGGCGGGGCCGGGTGACGCGGGCGCCGTGCGCCCGCTCTCGGGATCGATGAGAGAACTTGCCGCGCACGCGCACCGTCGGCGCCCACCCTTCTCGCCGGACGTGACGCTCAGCGTACCGGTGCGCGCGCGGAGCAACTCCGCGACACCCGTTGCTTACGACCGAGTTGAGCGGTTTGTCCGCGGAGCCTCGGGCTGGACCTCGATGGTGTCGAGGTGGACACCCTCCGGTGCCGTGACCGCGAACACCACTGCGCGCGCGACCGCTTCGGGCTCGAGGGTCGCGAGATGCCGTTGGAGCCCGAAGCGGGGCCAGAACTCCATCAGCGCGGCGAGCTCGTCGGGGTCCCATCCCGATCCGAACTCGCTGAGCGTCGGACCGATGCGAACCGTTGTGGCGCGGATGCCGGTGCCTTCGAGCTCCATCGACAGCGATCGCGCCAGGAGCTCGACACCGGCCTTGGTCGCGCTGTACGCGGCCATGCGCGGGCGGGCGTTACGGGTGGCGTCGGAGGAGATGAACACGAGGTCCCCGCCGGCGCCGCGATCGCGCATCGACGCGATCGCGCGGCGGCTCAACAGCATGGGACCGAGCAGGTTGGTGGCGACCTCGCGGGTCAGATCTTCGACGCTGATGCGGTGGAACTCGCCCGGCACCGACATGCCGGCGTTGTTCACGAGCACGTCCACGGGTCCGAGGGCGCGCTCGGCGGCGTCGAAGAAGGCGTCGACGGAGCTCGCGTCGGTGACGTCGAGGGGGTGGGCGAACCCGGCGCCGCCGGCCGCCTCGACGGCGGCGGCGGCGTCCTCGAGCCTGTCGGTTCGCCGGGCGCCGACCGCCACCGCCCAGCGGAGCTCACCCAGCGCGGGCGCGATCGCTCTTCCGATCCCCGCCGACGCGCCCGTGACGATCGCCACCCGCCGGTCTCCCACGGGCGGCAGCGTGGCAGGTCGCATCCGGGGAGGCAACGACCCCGTGCGGTCCGGCGTCGCCGGCCTCCGACTATCGGCCGTCAGCGACGCCGAAGCACGACGGCGGAAGCTCGGGCCAGGCGACGACCGGGCCGGCGGTGTCGACGAGGAGGGCGGTGTCGGTGACGGCGACCGGCACCCGCACGTCGGTGACGCCCGGCGTCGCGAACGCGGCCGCGAGGGCGGCGGCGTGTCCCTCGACACCGCCCCGAAGCGTGCCGACGGTGGTACCGCGCGCCGGCGGCGACCACACCGACAAGACGAAGGACCGGCCCAGGCTCCGGGCGAGCTCGGCGAGCGCGGTCGTGGCGTCGTCGCCGGGCTCGGTGACGACGGCGACCGCCGGATGGCCGCGCACCGTGGCGGCGAGCGCGATCCCGGCCGCGACGCCGGGAGCCACGGTGGCCGGGACCACGACGCTCTCGGGCTCCGTGGTCGGGAACGTTCGGGCCACCCAGAGCCCGGCGACGCCGGGTTGGGCGGAGACGACCGCTCCGGGCGGCAATGCCGCGCGCAGGTCGGCGACGGCGCGCGCCGGGTGCAGGGGCACCTTGTCGGCGACGTAGCCGGGCTGGGCGATGGCGGCAAGGCGTTCATAGAGCCGGTTCGGCGGGATGGCGTCGGGCTGCCGGCCCAGCTGCCGGCCGAGCTCGGCGGAGAGATGCGCCGGCGCCACGGGGACGACGGGCGCGAGCGCGAATCGTTCGGGAGCCGACTCGTCGGGATCGATGCCGCTCGCGACCAGGACGGACGCGTCGCCGAAGCCGAGCAGCTCGAAGTCGAGCTCCTGGAGCCCGGCGGTGCCCATGTGATGCGGGCTGTCCCAGGCGAACACGCCCTTGGCACCCCAGGTGTTGGCGACACCGAGGCCGGCGGCGGCCGCGAACGCCCGCAGTCCGCCGATCGCGCCCGCGCGCACCACACCGGGACCGACGATCATCGCGGCCCCACCGCCGGTGGGCCCGAGCCGCTCGCGGGTGCGGTGCTCGATCACCGGCGTGACCGGCTCGACCGCGGGCGGCGCCGGCGCGGCGAGATCGAGCTCGAGCCGCAGCTCGGTCGCGGCGGCACCCGCGCGCGCGGCCGCGCACGCAGCCGCGACCGCGCCCGGAACGTCTTCGACGGCGCCGATCGCCACGGGCTCGACGCGAGCGCCCGGGCGCGACGTGATCCGGAGGGTGCCGCGGGGAAGGAGCGCGCAGCCGGGACCGGGGCCCAGGCGGCCGTCGCAATCGGCGAGGAGGGCCGCCATCCACGGCTCCGGCGTGGCGACGGCCGGGAGGTCGGGCAGGG
>DASUUL010000137.1:0-17234 GCA_036374115.1 Acidimicrobiia bacterium
CGCTCCTCGGCCATGTCCTTGGCCTGGCGGGTGAGCGACCGCAGCGGCCGCGTGATCGAACGGGACACCATCCACGTGACTGCCACCGCGATGAACAGGGCCAGCCCCGCGAGCGCCAGGAACCAGCGCTCCCGGTTGGCGGCCGCCGAGGTGAGCTCGTCGGCACGCTCCTCGAGCAGGCTGCCGATCCGCGTCCGGAAGCCGTAGTAGCTGAAGTTCACGTCGTCGTTCGAGACCGAGGCAAGCAGGGCCGGGATGTCGACCACGCCTTCGTCGATCGCCCGCCCGGCGGTGTCGATGAGGCCCAACGACTCGCTCTCCCGCACCAGCTGGTCGGTCGCCTCCTGGAAGCGGCCGGTGCCGAGCGACCGGATGTCGTCGAGGTTGCGAAGCGCCTGGGTGTGCAGCCCCGAGGCCGTCGACAGCACCTGGGGGTCGTGGACGTCGGTGGGGCCGAGCTGACCCACCAGCAGCTCGCTGGTCAGGAGCGCGAACGTGTCGATCTGGCGGCTCGCCAGGTCGGACAGCTCGGCGGCCCGCCGGAGCTCGGTGTCGTCCACCGCCAAGGCGACCTGGGAGTTCGCCTCGAACAGCCCGTGAACGAGCTCGGTGTACGCGTCGAAGATGAAGTCGGTGAAGTCGATGCTCTGCGCGAGCACGCGCGGGCCGTCGTAGCCGTCGACCGATTCGCGCAGCTCGGCCAGCGCCTGGAGGTCGGCGAGCGCCGGACCGTAGGTGCGCTCGATGTCGCCGCCCTTCGCCAGGACATCCTCGCGGAATGCCTCGAGCGCCTCGTCGGTCTCCTGGCGGGCCTGCTCGTTGTTGTCGACCGGCAGCTCCAGGGCACCGGATTCGTCGAAGCCGAGCAGGTAGACGCCGGCCATGTTGCGCTCGTTCATCAAGGCGGTGATCAGGCCGTTCGGTCCTATCGAGGAGGTGGCGAGGGCCGCCTGCTCGCGCACCTCCTCGGCTTCGCGCTGGCTCTGGATCACCTCGAGCACCGCCACGACCATCAGCGCGGTGAGCGGGATGGCCAGCGCGCCGGCGAGCTTCCTGCGGATCGGGATGCGTCTGGACATGCGGCGGGGGTCCTCGTCGAATCAGGTGGCCGCCTGGTGCTGTGCCGCCAGGGGCGGCGCCTCACCGGGCGGGTGGTCGGGCGCGGGCGGGGTGGGCATGCGGGTGACGGCGCCGACGTCGGGCGGGAGGCTGATGGCCCACCCGAGCGTCGCGGGGTCGTCGGTGAGGAGCACGATCCGGCGGCGGGCCGAGACCGAGGCCAGGACGTCGAGCAGCGTCTCCCGGACGTCCTCCACCTGGCCGAACGGATCCTCGACGACCGCGGGGCGGTCGTCGCTGGCCAGCATGTCCCGCACGGCCTGACCGAGATCGTCGTCGGTGATGTCGTCGGTGGGCACCACGGTCAGGTGATCGTCGAGCTCCGACTGGGTCTCGTCGATCTCGGCCCGGGCCCGCTCGAGCTCGGTGGTCGCCGTGTCGAGGGCGACCTCGGCGCGGTCGACCTCGTTGGCCAGGGTCTCGCGCAGCCGCGGCAGCTCGCCGAGCGGGTCGTCGCCAGCGCGCGGCCGCAGGGCGGGGGGCAGTGCCTCGGAGATGCGGCGGAGGCGCCGGACGGCATCGGACAGCTCGGCGGTGGCGCGCTCGAGCGTGGCCTCGGCCGCGACCGTGGCCGCCTCTGCCGCACCGACGGCAGAGTGGTACTCCTCGTCCGAGCGCTCGATGGCCTCGGTGACCGCGGCGATCTGGGCACGGAGCTGCTCTGCGGCGGCGATCCGGTGCAGGCGCCGGTCGTCCTGGGCCGCCCGGGCGCGGAGCTCGCCCTCCAGCATGTTGACCCGGGCCTGGGCTCGCGCCAGGTCGTCGTAGGTGACCTGCGCCGCCTCGACGATGCTTTCGGCCTCGGCGGCGGCCTGGGCATCCTGCTCGTCGAGCTCCGCGAGCTGCTCGTCGACCGCGTCGAGGTCGCGGCGGCACTCGTCGCGCGCCGCCAGCTCGTGGTCCTGGGCGACGAGCCAGGCGATCGCCTGCTCGCGGACCGAGACGCCCACCGGCACCACGCCCACGGCGGCGAGCGTTGCGGCGAGGGCCTGGGTCCGGTGGTGGGGCACGACCGGGTGGGCGTAGAGGAGCTCGGCCACGTTCTCGCCCGGATCGCAGCCCAGCAGGTCGGCCGCCTCCCGGTAGATGCGGTCGCACCGGGCCCTCAGCGCCGACACGATCGCCGGAGGCTCGGCGGCCGCAGCTAGCGAGGCCAGGGTGTCCTCGGCCACCCGGCGGGCGCGTAGGGTGTCGAGGAGGTCGGCCTGGTCGTCCTCGCCCGGGCCCGTGAGGATCACGTCGAGGTACGTCTCGTAGCCGTGCCGGGCCAGCACCTCGTGCTCGAACCGGCGGGCGTGGTCGAGACGAGCCACCGCCTCGTCGTAGTCCTCGAGGCGGTCGAGGTCCTCCTCGGCGACGAGGACGGCCTCGTGGGCGGCCTCGATCTCCTCGCGGGCCTCGGGGGGCAGCGATCCCGGCTGGCCGGCCGCCTGGAGCTGGGCGATGGACGCGTCGATCTGCTGGAGGTGTCGTTCCGCGGTCTCGATCTCCTGCAGCGTCGGCGGTGCGGGCAGCGCGTCCTCGATGCGCGACAGCTCGTCGTCCACCTCCATCCACTCCCGCGCCAGCTCGCAGGCCACCGGATCCCCCTCGCCGACCGTGGTGTCGGCGTCGAAGGCGGCGAGCGCCGAGCGGACGGGCTCGGTGTCGACGAGCGGTGCCTCGATGCGGGCCACCAGCTCTGCCCGCACCTGCAGCAGGTGGTCGCGCGTGGCGGCTCGGACCGCCGCCGCCTGCTCGATGGCCCTGAGCGCCTCGGTCGACCGGCCCTCGGCCTCCTCGGCGGCCCGCAGCGCATCGTAGGCCTTCTCGATCTCGCGGCGCAGCGAGGTCTCGTCGAGCTCCGACGTCTCGAGCTCGTAGAGCTCCTCGGACGCATCCTGGATCATCTGCTGCGCCGCGGCGCGCTGCTCGTCGACGAGCGCGAGCTTGCGGCGGGCAGCGTCGAGCTCGGCACGGCGGTCGTCGAGCGCGCGGCGGGCGTCCTCGGCGGCGTTTGTGAGCTCGCCGGCCCGTTCGAGCAGCATGTCGCAGTCTGCGAGGTGCGAGCTCAGCCTGCGGGTGCGCGCCGCGGCCTCGTCGCGCCGGTTCGCCGCGACCCCCTGGAGCTCGCGCGCCCGCCGCAGACGTGCCGCCAGCTCGTCCCTCACCCGCTCGTGGGTCTCGACCCGGCGGATCGCCGCCTCCCGGGCTGCGGCGTGGAAGTCCTCGGCACCGAACGTGATCTCCGCGTCGACCGCCGCGGCGTCGTCGCCGGTGCACAGGTCCGTGAGCTGCTCGACGAGGGCGGCGCGCTCCTCGGGGGCTGCCTGCAGGACGGTGAGCCTCGGGTGCAGCCCCGGCAGGTCGCTCGGCGTGCGGGTGGGTGGCGTGTTCACGATGTGGTGCATCCGGTCACCCCGCCGGAAACCCCTTCCCCAGCTTGGTGACCGCCAGCTCACGACAATTGCGTTACAAGCAGTCTCGCGCGAGTGCCGCCGCCCGCGCTCATCGGGTGCGCGTCCAGCCGACCATGCCGGCCGTGCGCCCGGCCAGCAGCGGCTCGCAGGATCCGTGGCGCGGCGGCGAACGCCGCGCCACGACTCGCGTTTGTGGTGACGCGCACCGGACGCAGAGGGTCGCCATGGTGACTGGCCGCGTGGTTTACAACGCGTTCGTAACGTGCCGGCATCGCGGGGCACCCGGTGGCCGGGTCGCCGACGAGCGCGGCCGGCTGCTCGCTGCTGGAGAGTCTCAGGTGGCCGCCCAGCCCCGCGCGCGCTCCACGGCGCGTCGCCAGGTGGCGTAGCCCTCCTCCGCACGCTCCCTCGAGGCGGGCAGCGCCCGCCGGTCGAGGTGCCAGAGGGCCGCCACGTCGGCGGGCGACGACCAGACGCCCTCGGCCAGCCCGGCCACGTACGCCGCGCCGAGAGCCGTGGTCTCACCGACGGTCGGCCGGGCGACCGGCACGCCGAGCTGATCGGCCTGGAGCTGGAGCAGCAGGTCCATCGTCGCCGCTCCTCCGTCGACCCGGAGCTCCGCGATCGGCTGCCCCGAGGCGGCGGTCATCGCGTCCACGACGTCGCGGGTCTGGTAGGCCATCGACTCGACGACCGCCCGGGCGAGCTGCGCCCGGCCGGTCCCCCGCGTGATGCCGACCACCGTCCCCCGGGCGTACGGATCCCAGTACGGGCTGCCGAGGCCGGTGAACGCAGGCACGATCACCACGCCAGCGGTGTCGTCGCACGAGGCGGCGAGCGCGCCCACCTCGGCGCTGTGCCCGATGATCCCGAGACCGTCACGCAGCCACTGCACCGCGGCGCCCGTGACGAAGATCGATCCCTCGAGCGCGTACGTCGCGCCGGGATGCCCCTCCATCGTCCAGGCCACGGTGGTCAGCAGCCCGTCCACCGGGGCCGGGCGGCGGTCGCCGACGTTCATCAGCACGAAGCTTCCGGTGCCGTAGGTGTTCTTCGTGAGGCCGGGCTCCAGGCACGCCTGGCCGAACAGCGCTGCCTGCTGGTCGCCCAGGATCCCGGAGACGGGGATGCCGGCGCGGACGGGGAGTCCCTCGCCGGTGGTGCCGAAGCGGCCGCAGGAGGGTCGCACCTCGGCGAGGCATCCAGGGGGCACGCCGAACAGGGCGGTGAGGCCGTCGTCCCACGCCAGGGCGTCGATGTCGAACAGCAGTGTCCGGCTGGCGTTCGAGGGTTCGGTCGCGTGGATGCCCCCGGCGGTGCCGCCGGTCAGGTTCCAGAGCAGCCAGCTGTCGACCGTCCCGGCCGCGAGGTCGGGCGAGGGCTCGACACTCCCTTCGGTGAGCAGCCACTCCAGCTTCGTGGCCGAGAAGTAGGGGTCGATGACCAGCCCGGTGACCTGCCGGACCCGGTCCACGTGGCCGGCGGCGCTCAGCTCCTCGCAGCGGGAGGCGGTGCGGCGGTCCTGCCAGACCAGGGCGCGGTGTCGTGGTCGTCCCGTGCGCCGATCCCACATCACCGTGGTCTCCCGCTGGTTGGTGATCCCGAGCGCGGCCACCGGCTCGCCGTCGAGGCGGCCGGCGAGATCGGCCAGCGTGGCGACCGTCGCCCGCCAGATGTCGTCGGCGTCGTGCTCGACCCAGCCCGGGCGCGGGAAGTGCTGCGGGAACTCCCGGTGGGCGTAGCCCGCGAGCTCGCCGTCGTCGCGCAGCGCGAAGCTGCGGACGCCGGTCGTTCCCGCGTCGACGGCGATGACCACGGACATCGGCGGCGAACGTAGTGCATCGCCGCCGGTGCGGTGCCCGCTGGCTGGCCGCGCCGGTGCGGGTGCGGCGGCGGTGGTCGGTAGGGTGCGCGCATGCGAGTGGCGATGCTCACGGGCGGCGGCGACTGCCCCGGTCTCAACGCGGTGATGCGGGCGATCGCGCGCAAGGGCCAGGCGGTGTACGGCGACGAGATCGTCGGCTTCCGTGACGGCTGGCGGGGTGCCATCGAGGGCGAGGTCGTGGAGCTCGGGATCGAGGCGTTCCGCGGCACGCTGCCCCGCGGCGGGACGATCATCGGCTCGTCGCGCACGAACCCCTACAAGATCGAGGAGGGGCCCGAGCGGGTGCGGCGGTCGCTCGCCGAGGCCCGGGTCGACGCCCTGGTGGCCATCGGCGGCGAGGACACGCTGGGCGTGGCGGCCCGCCTGGTGGACGAGGGCACGCCGATCGTGGGGGTCCCGAAGACCATCGACAACGACCTCTCGGCCACCGAGCTGACCTTCGGCTTCAACACGGCGGTGCAGGTCTGCGTCGACGCGATCGACCGCCTCCACACCACGGCCGAGTCGCACAACCGGGTGATGGTGCTCGAGGTGATGGGCCGTCACGCCGGGCACATCGCCACGTGGGCAGCCATCGGCGGTGGGGCGACGATCGTCCTGGTGCCCGAGCGGCCGTTCGACATCGACGAGGTGTGCGACGTCATCCGCCAGCGTCACCGGCGGGGCCGCTACGCCTCGATCGTGGTGGTGGCCGAGGGCGCAACGGCCCGGGAGGGCGACCTCACCACGAGCCGGGGGGACGTCGACGAGTTCGGACACGTCCGCCTCGGCGGCATCGGCCAGCAGCTCGCCGGCGCGATCGAGGAGCGCACCGGTTTCGAGACCCGGGCGATCGTGCTCGGGCACATCCAGCGCGGCGGGACCCCGACGGCGTTCGACCGCGTGCTGGCCACGCGCTTCGGGATCGCCGCGATCGACGCCGTGCACGATGGGGACTTCGGCACCATGGTCGCGCTGCGGGCCGGTGACATCGTCCGGGTGTCGCTGGCCGAGGCCACGGCCGAGCTCAAGCTCGTCGACCCGGACATCTACGACGTCGCCGCCGTGTTCTTCGGGTAGGCCCGGGCCCCACTCGTCAGCCGTCGGCGCCGTCGAGCAGGTTCGCGTACGACTCGCAGCGGAGCGGCTCGTCGGTCTGCCGGCTCTCGCCGTCCGGGACCGGGGCGGGGTCGCCGTCGACCCGGAACACGACCGATCGGACGGTCTCGAGGCCCGTCACGGTGCAGACGATCTGGCCGAACGCGTCGCGGAGCGTCTCGCCCTGGATCTCGAAGATCCCCTTCGAGAGGTCGACGACCAGCACGCCGTCGCCCCGCAGCTCGGGGGACGACACCAGCGCCGTCGAGCCCGGCAGGGCCGTGGTCAGGCCGTCGGCGCGCTCCTCCTCGGTGGGGGGCTGCAGGAGCAGGGCCTCGAGCACGCTGCGGGGGGTGGAGCGCGGCACGCTGCGCTCGTGGGGCACGAGGCGGACGCTGTCCTCGGTCGAGCGAACGAACCACACGTCGATCACCTCGGAGGTCTCCGCCCGCTCCACTGTCTGTGCGGCCGTGTCCTCGGTGACGGTGTCGGGGACGTTGTCGGCGTCGATCGCCCGGGGCTCCTCGTCGGTGTCCACGCCGCACGCGGCCACGGCGGCCATCGCCAGGCCGGCGAGGAGCGCGACCGAGCGACGACGGCGACTCACGAAGCCACCGGAAGCTCGATGACGAACCGGGCACCCTCGTGCCCGTCGGGCCGGTCCTCCACCCACACCGCGCCGCCATGGAGGCGGATGTGCTCGCCGACCAGCGCGAGCCCGAGCCCCACGCCGTCGATGCCGAGCCGGCGGTTGGCGAGCGAGCCCCGGTTGAAGCGGTGGAAGATCGTCTCGCGATCTTCGGGCGGCACACCGGTGCCGTCGTCCTCGACGGCGATGAGCACGGCGTGGTCGCGCTTGCGCAACTCCACCCGCGACGCACCCTTGGCGTACTTGGCGGCGTTGTCGAGCAGGTTGGCGATGACGCGGACCAGGCGTCGCTTGTCGGCCCGGACCACCACGCCGGCGAGGTCGGCATCGATGTCGACCTGCACGTCGGCGTCGGTGGAGCTGGTGACCGCCTGCATCACCAGCTCTGCGAGGCGCACCTCCTCGAGGTCGAGGTACATCACGCCGGCGTCGAACCGGGAGATCTCGAGCAGGTCCTCGACGAGCTGACGGAACCGGTCGATGTCGGCGATCATCAGATCGAGTGCCGAGCGCGCTCGCTCGGGCATCTCGTCGCGCTGGTTCTCGAGCACCTCGATCGACGCCGCCAGCGTCATGAGCGGCGACCGCAGCTCGTGGCTCACGTTCGACGCGAAGCGCGCGTCGCGCCGGATGCGCTCCTCGAGTGAGGCGGCCATCTCGTTGAACGAGTTGGCGAGCTGGGCCAGGTCGGGATCGTCGCTGGCATCCACCCGCGTGTCGAGGCGCCCGGCGGAGATGGCACCGGCGGCCCTGCCGACGCCGGCCAGGGGCCGCAGGACCCGGCGCGCCGCCCAGCTTCCGAGGCCGGCGCCGGCCAGCGTGGTGGCGATCGACGCTGCGACCAGCGAGATGGACAGCGACTCGAGCGTTCCCTCGAGCTCCTCCAGCGACACGATCTCGAAGTAGGCGCCCTCCTGCTCGGAGCCGAGCGGCACGCCAATGGCGAGATGGGTGGTCTCGGAGCCGGCGAACCGCATCCGGGCCGGCTGCCCGTCCCGGACCATGTCGGCAAGCTCGTCCGGCAGGGCGTCCTCGCCGAACTCGGGCGTCACCGCATACCAGTTGCCGCTCAGCCACAGCACCGGAAAGGAGCCCGACGGCGTCTGCAGGTCGGTGAGCACGCGCATCGGCCTCGCGTCGGTCTCCGGACTCACCTGCCGGCGAACCGTCTCGGCGTTGGTGAAGGCCTGGGCCGTGGCGCTCGACTCCCGCTGGTCCAGCAGGTTGCGGCGGGTGAGGGCCACCGTCGCCAGCGACAACGACACCGACATCAGCAGCGCGCCCACCGCGAAGGCGACTGTGATGCGGGTTCGGAGCCCCAGGCGAGGGAGATGGGCAAAGTGACGCCTCATGGTGGGGTTGCGGGGGACGGGCCCCTCAAGTCTGGAGCTTGTAGCCGAGACCCCGGACCGTCACGACATGGCGGGGGTTGGCCGGGTCGGCCTCGACCTTGGTGCGGAGCCGCCGGACGTGCACGTCGACGAGGCGGCCGTCGCCGAAGTAGCCGTAGCCCCAGACCCGTTCGAGCAGGACCTCGCGGCTGAAGACCCGGCCCGGGCTGGACGCCAGCTCTACGAGCAGGCGGAACTCGGTCTTCGTCAGATGGATCTCGTGACCGGCGCGCCGGACGACGCCCTCGTCGGGGATGATCTCGAGGTCGCCGAAGCGGAGGTGCGTGCTGGCGGAGTCGCTGCTGCGTGCCCGGCGCAGGAGCGCGCGGATCCGCGCGGACAGCTCCTTGGGTGCGAACGGCTTGGTGAGGTAGTCGTCGGCCCCCGCCTCGAGCCCGGCCACCACGTCGTGGGTATCGGCGCGAGCGGTCACCATGATGATCGGCACGTCGGACGTGCGGCGGATCGAGCGGCAGACCTCGAAGCCGTCGATCCCCGGCAGCATGATGTCGATCAGCACGACGTCGCTGGGCTGGCGCTGGAAGGCGGTGAGGGCCTGCTCCCCGGTGTCGGCCTCCTCGACCGACCAGCCCTCGTCCTCCAGCGCGAGCTTGACCGCCGTGCGGATCCGCTCGTCGTCCTCGACCGACAGGATGCGTGTACCCACGATCACGATGGTGCCTCATCGCGAGGGTTCGGGACGAGCCCGCGGGTCACGCGCCGCCGGGAAGGTCGCCGGCGTCGGCATACGCGGCCAGCAGCGCGTCGCGCCCGGGGCCCCGCCCGGTGCGGTAGTGGAGGCCCTCGGCGAGGTGCGAGCCCAGGGTGCGACACGACACCAGAGAGCGGGCCCCCTCGTCGGTGAACGACTCGAGCTTCCGGAGGTCGATGTCGAGACGGCTGGGCCCGGTGGCGACCGCGGCCGACGCGGCATCGAGCAACGCATCGCCGGCGAAGCGGTCGAGGCGGTGCTCGACGGCGATCACGACGGTGGTTCCTTCGGTGGTGACGGCGATCGGCGTGCCGGCCAGCGAGTTGGCGGCCTCGGCTGATGCGTCGCTCCCGGCGGCGGGGGGTCGCGCTGACGACCCGGTGGGTGCGGCGGACATTCGTCAAAGGATGCCGCCGCTGCGTGACGGCGCGGGCGGCGCTCCGGTTGCAGTCGGGTGACGATGCGGCGCGTCGCTGGGCTCAGGGGACCCCGTCGGCACCCACCGAGCCGAGAAGCTCACGGAGCGGCGTCGCGATCCCAGGGGCGGCCGCGACCACCGATCCGGCGGGCGACGCGCCGTCGGGGAGCCCGGTGACCACCGCGCCCGCCTCGGCGGCGATCAACGATCCCGCCGCGAGGTCCCACCACTCGAGGCCCCGCTCGTAGTACCCGTCCACCCGACCGCACGCGACCGCGCAGAGGTCGATGGCCGCCGAGCCCAGCCGGCGGATGTCGCGGACACGGGGGAGCACCCCCACGAGCACCTCGGCCTGCGCACGCCGCCGGGTGCGGTCATAGCCGAAGCCCGTCGCCAGGAGCGCGGTCGACAGGTCGGTGGACGACGAGCAGGTGACCGGCCGGCCGTCGAGGCGGGCGCCGCCGCCGCGGGTCGCGCTGAACAGCTCGCCGTGGACCGGGTCCCACACCACACCCGCCACCACGCCGTCGCCGTCCTCGGCCGCGATCGACACCGCCCATCCCGGGAGGCCGTACAGGTAGTTGGTGGTGCCGTCGAGCGGGTCGACCACCCAGCGCACGCCGCTCGTCCCCTCGACGGCCGACCCCTCCTCGCCGAGGATCCCGTCGGCAGGGCGCTCGTCGAGGAGCGACGACACCACGAGCTGCTCGGACGCCCGGTCGAGCTCGCTCACCATGTCGGTGCGCGTCGACTTGGTCTCGGCGGTGGCCCGCGCGCGGGCCAGCCCCCCGAGGAGCAGATCGGCGGCCCGTCGGGCCACGGCGGCCGCCAGGTCGACGAGATCGGCGGGGGAGGGCGGGCTCCCGGGGCGGGACCACGACGTCACGCCTGGCGACGGTACCGTGCAGCCGATGGCCTCCGCCCTCGCGATCGACCTGCGCAGTGACACCGTCACCCGGCCGACCCCCGCCATGCGCCGCGCAATGGCCGACGCCGAGGTGGGCGACGACGGCTTCGGCGACGATCCCACCGTCAACCGGCTCCAGGAGGTGTTCGCCGAGCGCACCGGCAAGGAGGCGGCGCTGCTGCTGCCCTCGGGCACGATGGCCAACCAGGTCGCCCTCCGGGTGCTGGCCCCGCCGGCCAGCCTGGTGATCGCAGGCCGGCGGCAGCACGTGGTGACCCACGAGGGTGGCGCATTCGGGCTGAACCAGGTCGCTCAGCTGCACCTGCTCGACGATCCGGGTGGGGTGCTCGATCCGGACGGCATCGCCCACCTGGTCGCCGCCGCCGAGCACCGGTGGCCCGCACCCGGGGCGGTGTGCGTCGAGGACACCCACCTCGCGTCCGGCGGCCGTCCCTGGCCGCTCGACGGGCTCGACGCAGTGGCGGCGCGGGGCGTCCCGGTGCACCTCGACGGGGCCCGGCTGTTCAACGCCGCCGTGGCCACCCGGACCACGGTCGAGCGGCGGGCCGCGTCGTCCACCACCGTGACGTGCTGCCTGTCGAAGGGCCTGGGTGCACCCGTGGGGTCGCTCCTGGCCGGACACGCGGAGGTGATCGACCGGGCGCGGCACGAGCGCAAGCGTCTCGGCGGGGGCATGCGCCAGGCGGGCATCCTCGCGGCGGCGGGCCTGGTGGCGCTCGACACCATGGTCGAACGCCTGGCGGACGACCACGAGCGGGCCCGCCGGCTGGCGGACGCGGTCGCGGAGCGCTGGCCCGACGCCGGCTGCGACCCCGCCGAGGTGCGCACGAACGTCGTGCTGTTCCGCCACGCCGACCCGGCCAAGCTGCTGGCGGCGCTGGCCGCCGACGGGATCGGTGCCGTCACCCTGGCCCCCGGCATCGTGCGCCTGATGACGCACGTCGACATCGACGACCGGGCCCTCGACTGCGCCATCGACGCGATCCGGCGCGCGCCGTGAACGCGGGCATGCTCAGCGAGGCACCACGGCGGGCCCTGGCCGTGTACGCCCATCCGGACGACCCGGAGATGTCGTGCGGGGGCACGCTGGCACGCTGGGCGGCGGACGGCGCCGACGTGCGGCTGGTCGTGGTCAACGCCGGCGACAAGGGCTCGCTCGACCCGGCCACGGACCCCGCGGACCTCACCGCCCGCCGGTCGCAGGAGGTGCGCTCGGCGGCCGCGGTGCTCGGCCTGACCGGGGTGGATCTGCTGGGCGTGCCCGACGGCGAGGCCACCAACGACCTCGGCCTGCGGGAGCGGCTCGTCGAGCTGGTGCGAACCCATCGTCCCGAGGTGGTCATCTGCCCCGATCCGACCGCGGTGTTCTTCGGCGACAGCTACGTGAACCACCGGGACCACCGGGAGGTTGGATGGGCCGTGGTCGACGCGGTCGCGCCGGCTGCGGGCAGCCCGCTCTACTTCCCCGCCGCGGGGGGCG
Organism: Acidimicrobiia bacterium; assembly: GCA_036374115.1. Classification (GTDB taxonomy): domain Bacteria; phylum Actinomycetota; class Acidimicrobiia; order IMCC26256; family JACDBD01; genus JACDBD01. Next base: position 12,059 of record DASUUL010000137.1, read on the forward strand.
CCCACCAGGTCGGTGCGCTCCTGCTGTCGGGCACGCTCCAGGCCGACGTGTGGGTGGACATCTCCGACGTCGTCGACAAGAAGGTGGCCGCGGTGCAGTGCCACGAGAGCCGCGTGGGTGAGGACCCGGCGCTGGTCGGGGAGGTCATTCGCTCACGCACGGCGGCGTCCGGATCTGAGGCCGGGGTTCGCCACGCCGAGGCGTTCCGGCGGCTGCGCCTGGCGTGAACGGATGGCGGACCGTCGCCGCCTCCGCCTTCGCCGTCGTCCTCATCGCGGTCGTCACCGGCCTCCCCGCCGGATGACGGCCGACCGATCCCGGTCGCGGTCCGCCACGCGCCACTCGCCCATGGCCCTGAGCGCCAGCGTCGCCACCACCGCCACGCCGCCGGCCCCGGCGAGCGCACCGCCGAGGATCGCGAGCCCCATGACGAGCGTGCAGTCGCCGTCGCATTGCAGGTCGGCGAGCGCCCAGCCGATGAGCGCGCCCGCCAGCCCTCCCAGGATGATCGACGCGAACGCCAGGACGCGGGCGGCCGTCGACGGGAGCGCGGTGGGCGAGTAGTCGTCGGGGGGCGGCGGGGCGGGAGCGGGCACCCCTTCAATGCTAGGGCTCCCCGCGGCCGGGCCCGAACCGGCGCCCGCATGCCGGGGCCCACCCGGTGCGCCCACCCGGTGCCACACTGGCAGCGTGCGTGAGTGGCTGGTGGGAGGCGGTCTGGTCGTCGGTGAGCGGGGCGTGCTGCTGGTGGAGAACCTGCGGCGTGACGGCGCGCGCGACTGGAGCCCACCGGGGGGCGTCATCGACGAGAACGAGACCGTGGTCTCGGGCCTGACGCGCGAGGTGGAGGAGGAGACCGGGGTCCGGGTGTGGCGCTGGATCGGCCCGGTCTACGAGGTCGAGGTCGAGGCCCCCGGCCTCGGCTGGCGGCTGCGGGTCGAGGCTCACCTCGCAGTCGACTTCACCGGCGACCTGCGGATCGGCGACCCGGACGGCATCGTGGTCGACGCGGCGTTCGTCGCGCCCGACGAGTGCGGTGCGCGCCTTGCCGGGTGCCAGCCGTGGGTTCGTGAGCCGCTGGGGGCCTGGCTCGCCGAGCGCTGGGGAGAGACCGGCGCGGCGCTCCCGCTGCCTCGCTTCCGCTACCTGGTCGAGGGCGACCATCCGCGACGGGCGATCGTCAGCCGCAGATGAGCGACGACCGACCGGACGGGCCCGAGCGGGCCGGCGGCGAGCGGTCGATCCTCCATGTGGACATGGACGCGTTCTACGTCTCGGTCGAGGTGGCCCGGCGGCCGGACCTGCGCGGACGTCCCGTGGTCGTCGGCGGCACGGGTGACCGGGGTGTGGTCGCGGCCGCCAGCTACGAGGCCCGCGCGTACGGCGTCACCTCGGCGATGTCGAGCGTCCGTGCCCGCCGGCTGTGCCCCGACGCGGTCTTCCTGCCCGGTGACCACGGCCACTACGCGGAGGTGAGCGAGCGGGTGATGGAGATCTTCCGGTCGTACACGCCGCTCGTCGAGCCGGTGAGCCTCGACGAGGCGTTCCTCGACGTCAGCGGCGCGGCCCGGGTGCTCGGCTCGGGCCCGGAGATCGCCCGTCGCATCCGGGCGGAGGTGCAGGAGCGGGAGGGGCTCAGATGCTCGGTCGGGGTGGCGCGCTCGAAGATGCTCGCCAAGCTCGCGTCCGAGGCGGCCAAGCCCCGCGCGTCCCCGGCGGGGCCCGTGCCGGGTGCCGGGGTGCGGGTCGTCACCGCCGAGGAGGAGCTCTCGTTCCTGCGCCCCCTGCCGGCGCGGGCGCTGTGGGGTGTCGGCCCCGCCACCCTGGCCAAGCTGGAGCGGTTCGGCGTGCGCACGGTGGGCGACATCGCCGACCTGCCGGTCCCCACCCTCGTCGGTGCGCTCGGGTCGGCGCACGGGCATCACCTGGCCCGGCTCGCCAACGCGGTCGACGACCGGCCGGTGGTGCCCGACCAGGCCCCCCGGTCGATCGGCCACGAGGAGACGTTCGCCGCCGACCTCCGCGAGGTGCCGGCGCTCGAGCGGGAGATCGCCCGGATGGCCGACGCCGTGGCGTGGCGGCTCCGGCGTGCCGCCGTGGCGGCTCGCACCGTCACGATCAAGGTCCGCTTCGGGGACTTCCGCACCGTCACCCGGTCGGTCACGCTGGCCGCGCCGGTCGACGACGGGCCCGCGCTCGCCCGCGCCGCACAGGGGCTCCTCGCCAAGGTCGACCTTCTCGGCGGCGTGCGGCTCCTCGGGGTGAGCGCCGCAGGTCTCGTCGACGCCTCGACCCGCCAGCTCAGCCTCGACGACGCCGGCGGCCGTTCCTGGCACGTGGCCAGCGGGGCCGTCGATGCCGTGCGGGCCCGGTTCGGCGACCGCGCCATCGGGCCGGCGTCCGCGGTGGGGCCCGGGGGCGTGCGGGTGCCACGACGGGGTGAGGCGCCGTGGGGTCCCGACACCCCACCGCACGGCGCCGGGACGTAGCACGCCCGGCCGGGGGGGCGTTCCGGGTGTTTCGTGCGTTGTCGCGTCGGGAACGCTATGAGACACTTGCAGGCACCGGTTCGGTCGACCGGTACGAAGGGGTTCCAGTGCCGCTCTCCGAGGACGAGGAACGCATCCTCCAGCAGATCGCGCAGCGGTTCTACGAGGACGACCCGTCGTTCGCGCGGGAGGTCAGCGAGACCACGCTGTACCGGCACACGGTCCGGCGCATGAAGTGGTCGGTTGTCGGTTTCCTCGCCGGCGCCGTGTTCCTCGTGGCCGCCCTGTCGACCTCGTTCTGGCTCTCGTTCGCCGGCTTCCTCGTCATGCTCGGCTGCGCCCTGGTGTTCGAGCGGAACCTGCGCAAGCTGGGCAAGGCCGGCCTCGATCACCTGGCGAGCGCCGTGCGGGCGAACGGGCTGCGCGAGGCGCTCGGCGGCGCCGGCCGCCGCGTGCGAGACCGCTTCTCCCGGGACGACGAGCCGGGCCGCGACGAGTAGCCGGCGATAGTTCCGGTCGCTGCGGCGCCGCTCATGGGACCGCTGCCAGACGCCGCCGTCAGCGGTCGGCCGACACCGCCTCGAGGATCGCCCGGCGCATCGAAAGGCGCTGCGGGCGGGCACCTGGCCGGCGCCACAGCCGGCGGGCGTCCAGGTGGTGCAGCGCCTCCTGGTGCCAGGGCCTGTGCCGCCGCACCTCGGTCGCCACGGCCGCCTCCGCGTCGCGGGCCGCGGCGATGTCGTCGTCGCTCGGCGTCTCCTCGGCGTAGATCGATCTCTCGACGGCCCGTGCGAGCCGGTCCAGCGGGCGGGCCGCCCGGGGCAGCGCCGTGGCGATCGAGGCGGCGCACTCGGCAACCGTCATCGACGGCCGGAGCGGGATCCCCGCCGCGACTGCCCGGTCGGTGGCGCCCACCCACCGCAGTCGCACCTCGTCGGCCGGGCTGGCGGCCCGCCGCCGGCGGAACGCCTGCTGCGCACCGATGAGCGACGGGACGAACACAGCGTAGGCCAGCGCGCCGAGGGCCAACGACCGGACGGCGCTGCCGAGCCACCCCGGGGTGCCCCGCTCGTTGGCCTCGGCCGCGGGGCCGGCGGCATCGAGACCCTCGCGACCCAGGGAGGGGGCCCGGAGGTCGTCGCCGGTGGCCACGTCGTCGCGATTGCCGCTGCGCTCGCCTCCGAGTCCCTCGCCGGACGGCAGGGTGGTCGCCACAGTGCCGTCGCCGTCGGCGGCGACCTGCTGCTCGGGGATGCCGAGCCACCCCTCGGCGCCGGGCGGCCCGCGGCCGGGGGTGGGCTCGAAGGCCACCCAGTGCCCGCCGATGTAGACCTCCGGCCAGGCGTGTGCGTGCTGCCCGCGCACGCGGAAGAGCGTCGGGTCGTTGGGATCCTGGATTCCCTTGGTGAAGCCGACGGCCACCCGCGACGGCAGGCCCACCGACCGCGCGAGCGCGGCGAAGCCGCCTGCAAACTGCTCGCAGTAGCCCCGCTGGGTCTCGAACAGGAAGGTGGTGAGAGCGTCCGCGCTGTGGCCCTGCCCCACACCGAGGTCGTAGGTGTAGGTGCGCAGGTACTGTTGGATGGCGAGGGCTCGGTCGTAGGCGGTGGCATTCCCCTCGGTGAGCTGGGCCGCCAGGTCGTGCACCGCGGGGTCGAGGTCGGGTAGCTGGAGGTAGCGGTCGCGGATCGCGTCCGGCACCTCGTCGGGGGCGCGGCGCAGCTCGTCGGCGCTGTCCCAGGCCGGCAGCTCCGAGGTCACCTCGTACGTGAAGCCATCGGACGAGGCCACGTCGCGGTCGACGATGAGCGTGGACGACTCCGGATCGTGCTCGACGCGCTGACCGTCCTCCGTCTCCACCGCGACCGGCTCGTAGGCGGCGGGCAACCAGACCGAGCCGAGGGCCTCGATCGTGAACCGTTGCGTGATGCTCCGGGCCCCGGCGACCGGCTCGGTGGTCCGCTCGAGGGTCCCGTCGGCGTCGTCGGTGCCGTACGAGGAGCGCCAGATCTCGCCGTCGAACTCGTCCAGAGCGGTGAGCCGCCAGTTGGCGGGCCGGTCGCTGCGCACGGTGAACACCTCGATGTCGGGCTGCTCGACCAGGCGGGTCTGCATCTCGACCATCGGGCTGACCACCACGCGCGTCGGCTCGTTGTCGCCGATGTCGCGCACCGCCCAGACCGGCGGGGCGTCGGCACCCGGCAGGTTCGGCCCGGTGACGATGCCTGCCACCAGCGCGACGCCGGCGATGCCGCCACCGGTCGCGAGCAGCGACCACCGCCCGTGGGCCCGGTGGTGGCCCGTCCAGGAGGCGGTGCGCTCCTGGGCCCACGTGCGGTGCGTGAGGACGAAGCCGAGGGCGGCGCCGGCGTAGACCGCGGTGACCGGGAGGAAGTCGCGCGACTCGCCGAGGATGGCGGAGACGAGGAAGAGGATGGCCGAGGGCAGCAGGGCCTCGAACGCCATGCGGGCGCGGAACGCCGCCCAGTCGCCCACGAGGGCGATGGTCCAGATCGCCAGGCCGGCGACCACGAGGAAGCCGACATCGACCGGCGCGGGTGCGCTGACGTCGCCGAAGGTGCGCAACGCCGCTCCCAGGTCGTCGACCGCCGCCGACACGGTGGCGGGGGTGGGGAGCAGCCAGGCGGTCGTGTCGCGGTAGTGCAGCCAGGCGGTGGTGAGCGCGC
>DASUUL010000138.1:0-7057 GCA_036374115.1 Acidimicrobiia bacterium
GCGAACGTCGACGCCGGCGCCGCCCCCACCCGCTGGGTCGGCGAGTAGGGTGTGATGAGCTCGGGGTACTGCGACTCGAGCCGTTCGAGCTCGTGGTAGAGCTCGTCGAACTCGGCGTCGGAGATCTCCGGCTCGTTCTCCTGGTAGTAGAGATTCCGGTGGTAGGCCACGAGCTCGCGCAGCTCGGCGACCCGAGCCTCGATGTCGACCGGCACGGGCATCAGCCGGCGCCCTTGATCGTCCGCACCACGTCGCGAGCCTACCGACGGGCCGTTACAGCGTCGGCAGGGTCGGCGCCGACGTGGTCGTGGTCGTCGTCGTGGTGGTGGTCGTGGTCGTCGTGGGCTGTGACGTCGTCGAGGGCGAGGTCGGGCCGGTTGGTGGCGCCGTCGTCGGCGCGGGGCCCGGCGCGGCGGTGCTCGGGGGTGCGGTCGTGGTGGGCACCGTCGAGGACGTGGTGGTGGTGCTCGCGGTCGTGGTCGTCCGCCGGTCCCGCTCGTCGTCGTCGCCGCCGCCGCCGAACGTCGCCGCGGCGACCAGCACGAACAGCGCGATCACGATGATCGCCACGATCGCGACGACCAACCGCCGGCGCCAGAAGAGCCACCGGCCGCCGTCGGGTGGCCCGGGAGGTCCGCCTGCGGGCGGCACCGGCGGCGCCGCCTGCGTCCGGTCCGCGGCGGGCACCGCTTCGGTCGCGGCCGCCTCCGGCCCCGCGGCGGCCGGTGCCGTGGCCGCCGGTGCCGCGGCCGGCGGCGGTGCGCCCGCGCTCGGTTCTTCGACGATCTCGGCGGTCATCGGACCCTCGCCATCGCCGTCGACCGGCGTTCCGCAGGTCGGGCAGCCCGGCGCGCCGGGCACGAGCGGGGTGCCGCAGTTGATGCAGCGCACCGGGCGCGAGGCCATTACGCGCCGAGTGTGAGTCGGGCTGCCACCGCTTGGTCGTGGACGCGATCGGCGACCTTGCGCGCGAGCCGCAACGCCCGCTCCGCCTGACTCGCTCCGTGGCCGGCGAGCCCGCAGGCGGGCGTCACCACGCCCTGCGTTCGGAGGCGCACCGGGTCGCACCCGCGCCGCGTGAGCTCGCACCACACGGCGACCAGGGCGCGCCAATGGGGCTCGACCGACTCCCCGACGGGACGGTCGGTCGGCACGGCACCCCAGGCGACCCAACCCTCGGCGTCGAGATGGCGCGCGATCACGTCGGCGTCGTCGGCGAGCTCCTCACCGACCTCGACGCCGATGACCCGGGGACCCGCCTCGAGCGCGAGGCGCCGGTCGCCGGCTCCGCACACGTGCACGCCGGTGATGCAGTCGGGCGCGGCGAGGGCGCTCGACAACACGTCGATCGCGGCTTCCCGTTCGATCGGCCCCTCGTGCCGGCGCCACGTCACGAGCGCGGGCTCGTCGAGGAAGAGGAGCAGGGTGCTGCCGGGGAGATGCGCCTCCACGAGCTCCTCGATCGCGATGGCCCAGCTCCGGGCGACCTCGCCGCCGCGACGGAATGCACGATCGACCGGCACGCCCGCCCGGTGCAGTGCGAGCCCGAGCGTGAGCGGCCCCGCGATCTGAACCTTGATGCGCTCGGGACGCACGTCGGCGTCGCGGGCGACGTCGAGGAACGCGAGCAGGCCTCCATGGGCCTGGAGATCGAACGACGGCACCGGCGGCTCGTAGGAGCCGCGGGCGTCGATGACGATGGATCCGTCGGTACGCACCTCCACCTCGGGCAGCGCGCGCGCCCACTGGGCGACGAGACCTTCGAGTGGCGAACGCTCGGGCAGCTGCGGCGCCGCCGGCAGGCGCGGGTGATGGCGCAGCACGGTCGCGGCGGCGGCGCGGGCGTCGTCGTGCGGGAGGCTTCCGATTCCGGTCGCCAGCGCGGGCGCGAGAACCGGCGCACGATCGGTACGGGCCATGGGAGGCGCAGTATACGGTCGCCCCGATGAACCTCCCGAAGCGGGACCGGGCGACATGAGCCTCTGGGTCTTGCGGGTCGCATGGGTGTCGTTGCCGCTGAGCGCGGGCCCGGCGGCCGCGAACGCGCTCGACGGCTGGTCCACCGGGCCCCAAGTGGTCGGCGCCGCGATGCTGTGGGCCGCGTGGGCGTGCGTGCTCGTGGCGCTGCTCGCGCCCCGTCCGGTCGGGCTGACCGTCACGCGCATCGTCGGGCCGGTGTTCTTCGCGCTCGCGGTCGTCGGCGCGATCGCGGGCGACGCCGACCTGGTCACCGCGGGAGGTGCGGTCGTCGTGACCGGAATCGCCGCGACGTTGTCGCTCACGCCCGGTCCCGCGCTCGCCGCCGCCAACGCCGTCGCCTACGGCGACGAACGGCGCTTCCCCCTCAAGACCCCACCGGTCCTCCTGCTGGGGCCCCTCCCGCTCGCACCGCTCCTCGTCGGCGCCGGGATCGCCGCCGGCCCGCTGCTCATCGCGGCCGAGCGACCGGTGCTCGGCGCCGTCGTCGCGGTAGTGGGGCTGGCGGTGGCCGCGGTCATGGGCCGCGCCCTGCACGGGCTGTCGCGCCGCTGGGTCGTGCTGGTGCCGGCGGGCCTCGTGCTCGTCGACCCGCTCACCCTGCCCGACCCGGTGCTGTTCCTCCGGGAGCGGATCGTGTCGTTGCGCCCGGTCGACCCGCGCGCACCGGGCGCGCCGGGCACGGTCGACCTGCGCATGGGGGCCCTCGCCGACTCGCTCGGGATGACCCTCGATCGCGAGGCGGAGTTCCTCTTCGTCCGGCGCGGCATGCGTACCGCGGTGCCGGCCCAGGGAAACGAAATCCGCTTCGCCGCCGTCCACGCCCGCGAGCTCCTCGCCACCGCGGCCCAGCGCCGCATCCGCGTCACCAGCTCTTGATGCGTACCGCGTGCGCAATAATTGCGCACACCGAACGCATCGACGGTGGTTAGGGGGCGGCGATGCCCCCGCCGAGGAGGGTGTCGCCGTCGTAGAGGGCGACGACCTGGCCGGGGGCGACGCGCGGCCGGGGCTCGGCGAAGCGAACGACGCTGCCGTCGAGCATCCCGGGCACCGGAGTCCCGTGCGCGCGTGATTGCACGAGCACTGCCTGGCCGGTTGGTGGTGCGACGCCGGCGACGAACGAGAGACGCTCGACCCGCACGTCCTCGCGGAGCAGGTCGCGTCGGGATCCGATCGTGACGGTGGCGGTGGCGGCGTCGACGTCGAGCACGTAGCGCCGCTCCCCGGTCGCCACGCCCAACCCTCGGCGTTGGCCCACCGTGAACGCGGCGACGCCGTCGTGGCGGCCGACGGCGCGACCGCTGGTGTCGACGAGCGCGCCCGGCCGCGCCGGCACCCGTGAGGCAAGGAACCGCTCTCGCCCCTCGCTCCTCGAGATGAAGCACACGTCCATGCTCTCGGGCTTGGACGCGGTCCGCAGGCCGAGTCGAGCCGCGTGTGCCCGCACCTCCGCCTTCGTGAGCTCGCCGACCGGAAGGCGCGTGCGCGCGAGCTCGCGCTGGCCGAGCATGTACAGCACGTACGACTGGTCCTTCGCGAGGTCGGCCCCCCGGAGGAGCCGGTAGTTCCCGCCCGTGTCGCGCCGCCGGGCGTGGTGGCCGGTCGCGATCGCCTCGAAGCCGAGGGCGTCGGCACGCTCGAGGAGCCGGCCGAACTTCATCGACCGGTTGCACTCGACGCACGGGTTGGGTGTTCGTCCCGACGCATAGTCGTCCGTATACGGGCTGACGACGCTGGCCTCGAAATCGTCGGCGAAGTTGAACACGTAGTGCGGGACGTCGAGTTGGGCGGCGACGCGGCGGGCGTCCTCGACGTCGCCCAAGCTGCAACAGCCCGAGTCGGACTCGCCGCCCCAGAGCTTCAGCGTCACGCCGGTCACGTCGTGACCGGCCTCCACGAGCAGCGCAGCCGCCACCGACGAGTCGACCCCGCCGCTCATCGCGACGAGAACGGGCCCCGCGCTCACCGGCGCGCCGCTCCCACCGGGCGCAGGCGCTCGACCGCGTCCGGGATCACCGCCAGCGCGGTCTCGACGTCGGCGGCGCTCGACGCCGCCCCGAGGCTGAGGCGGATCGACGCGAGCGCGTCGGCGCGCGCCACGCCCATCGCGTCGAGCACGTGCGACGGTTCGGTGGCTCCCGACGAGCACGACGAACCGGCGGCGGCGCAGACGCCCTCACGGTCGAGGGCGACCAGCAAGGCCTCCGCCTCGACACCGGGGAACCCGACGTGGCAGTTGCCGGCGATCTTGCGAGCCGGGTCGCCGTTGAAGAAGCAGTCGGGAACGGCGGCGGCGAGCCCGGCGACGAGCCGGTCGCGCAAGGCCGCCACGCTCGCCCCGACCTCGGCGCGTTCCGCTGCGGTCGCTCGCAGCGCCGCCGCCATCGCCAACGCGCCGGCGACGTTCGAAGTCCCCGAGCGCAGGCCCCACTCCTGCCCGCCGCCCTCGATCAGGGGCGTGACGCCGACACCGTCGCGCACGACGAGGGCACCGACCCCCTTGGGGCCGCCGAACTTGTGCGCGGACACCGCGACGAGATCGGCGGGTGCGGCGGCCGTGGCGACGTCGAGCCACGGCACGGCCTGCACGGCGTCGGTGTGCAGCACGGCACGCGGTGCGTGCTCCCGCACGAGCGCCGCGACCTCCTCGAGCGGCTGGATCGTGCCCACCTCGTTGTTGACGAGCATCACCGACACCAGCCCGGTGTCGCCGTCGAGGGCGGCGCGGAGCGCGTCGAGGTCGACGATCCCGCGGCCGTCGACCGAGACCCGCTTCACGCCGAAGCCCTGGCGCTCGAGCCGTTCGCAGGCCGCGAGGACGCCCTTGTGCTCGAAGCGCGTGGTGACCACGCCGGCAGGACGACCGGCTTCGCGGGCGGCCCCGGCGCCGCCCTTCACCGCGAGGTTGTCGGCTTCGGTCCCGCCCGCGGTGAGGACGACCTCGTCGGGGCGCGCCCCGAGCAGCTCGGCGATCTCCTCCCGCGCTTCCTCGAGGGCGGTCTTGGCGGCGCGGGCGGCGCCGTGGCCCCCCGACGGGTTGGCGAAGACGTCGCTCAGGTAGGGCTGCATCGCCGCCACGGCCTCGCGACGCATCGGCGTGGTGGCGGCGTAGTCGAGGTAGGCGCGGACGCCGGTCGCCATCAGCTGGCTCCTCTCCCCATGCCGCGAGTCTACGAGCGGGTCGCCGCGGTCGATTTCGGTGATTGGCACCGATCGGACTTCAGACTCTGGCGGCGATGCCGACAATGCACCGAATGGCAGCGCGAGGACGTTTCGTCACCCTGATCGCCGTGGGAGCGACGGCGCTCGTGGCCACTGGATGTCTCGGGCCGACGACCGCCCCGCCGCCGCGCCCGGTCGTGATCCTCTACGGCGACTCCCTCGCGTGGGAGTCGCGCAGCTCGTTCGACTGGCACCTCGGACCGGGCGTCCAGGTGGTGCACCGGAACTTCCCCGGCGTCGCCCCCTGTGACGTGCTGCCGTCGATGGCTGCCGACGCGGCCTTCCGGCCGAGCGCGGTCGTGTTCGAGTTCGCCGGCAACTCGCTCACGCCGTGCATGAACGGCGTCACGCCGGCGACGCTGGTCCTGAGGTACACCCTCGACGTCGCCCGGGCCCGCAGCATCTTCACCGACCGGGGTATCCCCGTGTTCCTCATGGGCGCTCCGCTGCTCCCGGGGTGGAGCTTCGACCCGACGCCGGATCTCCACGCCGCGTTCACTGCGCTCGCGGACCAGCACCCGCGCACCTCCTTCACCGACGCGGGCCGGTCGGTGCTCGGCGCCCAGGGCGCGTACACGACCAGGCTCCCCTGCCTCCCGGGCGAGGGGATCGCCGCCGGCTGCGTGGCCGGGCGGATCACCGTCCGCAGCCCCGACCGGGTCCACTTCTGCCCCGCCGGCCGGGACCCGTGCCCGGTGTGGTCGTCGGGCGCGTGGCGCTTCGGCGCCGCCATGGCGGCGCCCGTGCGCCGTGCTCTCGGCCTCTGACCGGGATTTGTGACCAAAGGCCCGGCAGGTCGGGACGGGCGCCTCGGAATAACTGTCATACCCCCCGGCGATACTGCTGGTGTGAGCACGCAACTGCGCCTCGTCGACAGCCCCCGGGCCCGCGCCGCGGGCCGCACGGGCCGGCGCGCCGTCCACTGGCCGGCGTGGAAGCTCGACGCTCGCACGCGCACCGTCGGTCGCGCCGGTATCGCGCAGGCGCGGGCGGCCCTGGAGCGGGCCGCCCGGCCCGAGCCGCGGCTGCCCAAGGCGAGCTGACCGGCCTGCTCGAGTAGCTCGTCGTCCGGGCACCGGCGGACACGACCCGATCGTCATCGCGCGCGTGGGCGACGAGCAGGGCGAGCCGGGCCCGCTCGCCTCCCCCGGGCCGCTCTCCACGGCACGGTGGGGAAGCGTCCGTCGATCCGGTATCGGTCATTCGGCCGATGCGCGGGGCGTGCCCGGGCTCGGGGGCCGCGGGCGACCCCCGGTAGCCTGAGAACCCGCATGGGCACACCCCGCGAATCCGAGGCCGCCCCGCCCCGCACGGTCGGCGAGTGGCGGGCGCTGGCCGAGAAGGAGGCCAAGGGCGACCTCGACCGGCTCACCTGGCAGACCCCCGAGGGGATCCCGGTGAAGCCGCTCTACACCGCCGAGGACCTCGAGGGCCTCGAAGCGGTCGACACCCTGCCCGGCTTCGAGCCGTTCCTGCGCGGCATCCGGGCGACGATGTACGCCAACCGGCCGTGGACGATCCGGCAGTACGCCGGGTTCTCCACCGCCGAGGAGTCGAACGCCTTCTACCGGCGCAACCTCGCCGCCGGCCAGATGGGCCTGTCGGTGGCGTTCGACCTCGCCACCCACCGGGGCTACGACAGCGACCATCCCCGCGTCGTCGGCGACGTCGGGAAGGCCGGCGTCGCCATCGACTCGGTCGAGGACATGAAGATCCTCTTCGACGGGATCCCGCTCGATCGCATGAGCGTCTCGATGACCATGAACGGCGCGGTGCTGCCCGTGCTCGCCGGCTACGTCGTGGCCGCCGAGGAGCAGGGCGTCGCGCCGGACCAGCTCGCGGGGACGATCCAGAA
>DASUUL010000139.1:0-15023 GCA_036374115.1 Acidimicrobiia bacterium
CCGCTGTTCTACGACGAGGCCGGCTACGCCGGCCTATCGGACATGGCCCGCTGGTACATCGGAGGCCTCCTGGCCCACGCCCGGGCGGTGCTGGCGTGGGCGGCCCCCACCACCAACTCCTATCACCGTCTCGTCCCCGGCTACGAGGCGCCGGTGAACCTCGTGTACTCGCAGCGCAACCGCTCGGCGTGCGTGCGGATCCCGCTGTACTCGAAGAGCCCCAAGGCCAAGCGGCTCGAGTTCCGCTGCCCCGACCCGTCGTGCAACCCGTACCTGGCGTTCCCGGCGATGTTGATGGCGGGCATCGACGGGATCCAGAACCGCATCGAGCCGCCCGACCCGGTCGACAAGGACCTCTACGACCTCGAACCCGAAGAGCTCGCCAAGGTCCCGCAGGTGCCCAGCTCCCTCGACGCGAGCCTGGACGCGCTGGAAGCCGACCACGACTTCCTGCTCGCGGGCGGCGTGTTCACCCAGGACGTCGTCGACACCTGGATCAGCTACAAGCGGGAGAACGAGATCGACGCGGTGCGGCTGCGCCCACACCCGTGGGAGTTCTACCTCTACTACGACATCTAGCGTTCGCGGGCCGCTGACCTGCGGTTTCGCGCTAAGTCGGGCGCCGCGGTCCTCGATCGGTCCTCAGCGGCGCCGTGGCGGGAGGTGGTCCCAACCCGAGAACGACCTCCCGGCGCCTCACCGAGTCGGCCGAGCAGGCCGGCCGACGCGCTCCGTCGAGCCGGCGACTGATCGCGCGGGGATCTCGGCGGCCGGGCATTAGCCTTTCTTCTCTATGCGCTGGACCAGGCGGGCACGCCTCGCTGTCGTGCTCGTCGCGGGCGCCGGACTCCTCGGCCTGTCGGCGTGCACCAACCCCAAGAAGACGCCGCCCTACGTCTGCGAGAGCGGCGCCGCGACCACGCCGCCCACGGACGAGGCCGCCGCCACGTCGTCGGAGCCGCTCACGGTCGAGGAAGCGGGCGAGGAGGCGAAGGTGGCCGTGGCCGAGGCGGAGGTGCTGACGCCCGAGGGCGACGTCCCGCTCGTCACCGTCGAGCAGACGCCGGCGGGACCGGAGATCGTCTCGACCCCGGTCGCCGACGCCGCCGAGGCCGAGGCCGTGGCCGAGGCCGCCGCCGCCGACGGCGACCTCGTGACCGTCGAGCCCGACTCCCTCGTCTCGGCCGAGGGGATGCCGTTCCCCAACGACGCCTTCTATCCCCAGCAGTACGTGTTCGACCAGATCCCGTTCGTCGAGACGTGGACGGCGTACGGAGGCGGGATCAACGGGCCCGGCGCGGGCGCGGGACAAGTGGTCGCGGTCCTCGACACCGGCGTGCAGGCGAGCCATCCGGAGCTCGACGACGGGCGGGTCATGCCCGGGCTCAGCTATCGCCCCCCCGAGGAGGGAACGGCGCAGCAAGACCTCAGCTACAACGGCCACGGCACCGCGGTGGCGGGCATCATCACGGCCGAGACCGACAACGGCGCGGGCGTCGCCGGTGCCGCCCCCGCGGCGGACATCATGCCGATCAAGGTGCTCAATCCGAACGGGCAGGGCCTCACGTCGCAGGTCGCCCAGGCGGTCGTCTTCGCCGCCGACTACCCACCGGTCACGGTCATCAACCTGAGCCTCGGGGGCCCGAATCCGTCCGACGTGCTGCACGGGGCGATCCGCCATGCCGTGAACACGAAGGGAAAGCCGGTGATCGCGGCGTCGGGCAACTCCGGGAAGTGCGGCAACCCGTCGTACCCGGCGGCGTTCGCCGAGGTGCTCGCGGTCGGTGCGATCAACAGCGGGTACCAGTGGGCGAGCTTCTCGACGACCGGCCCGTACGTCGACGTCGTGACGGCCGGCCAGGGTGTCAAGACGCTCTCCACGGGCGCACCCCCCTATACGGAGAAGAGCGGGACGTCGTTCGCCGCTCCGTACGCGGCAGCCGCGGCCGCGATCGTGCACGCCCGCTACCCGGCCTTCAACGCCGGACAGGTCTACGGTCGGCTGACGGGCACCGCCACCGACCTCGGCGCACCCGGCTGGGACCCGCATTTCGGCTCCGGGGTGATCAACGTCATCCTGGCGGCGGGGTGACCGTGACACCGACCCGTCTCAACTCCGGCACGTCGCCGGCCGATACGAGACCGTGATCGGCCGCGCCCGCATCCGACGCTCGTGGCCGCTGGCGGCGCTTGCCGCCGCCGCTGCGCTCGGCCTCGCTGCCTGCCTCCCGGCGCCGGCGCCGGCACCGCCGCCACCGCCGCCGCCGACTACACCGCCGCCACCGCCGCCGCCGACTACACCGCCGCCGCCTCCGCCGCCCCCGGTGGCGACGCAGTGCGAAGTGGTCGGGACACTCGCGTTGGAGTCCGACGCCGAGGTCGCCCCGACCTACGAGGCGGTCGTCGCCGCCGATGCCGGCGGGCAGGAGTACGTGAGCTTCGAGGCCGCCAGTGAAGTGGAGCTCGTCGAGCAGGTCGCCGAGATCGAGGCGACGGTGGGGCCGGTCACCGAGATCGGCGAGCAGGTCGAGATGGATGTCCTGAGCGTCGCGCCGGGCGACGATCCCCGCTACGGGAGCACGGCCCAGCAGAAGGTGGCCCTCGACCACGCGAACTTCGATGCCGCATGGGCGAACGACGAGGATGGTTCCGGCATCGTGGTCGCGGTCGTCGACACCGGTGTCAGGGGGGACCACGAGGACCTCGCCGGCAACCTGCTCCCCGGCGCGGACTTCGTGGCCTCCACCGGCGGTACCTGCTCGGATCCGCACACGCACGGGACTCACGTGGCCGGCATCCTGGGGCAGGTCGACAACACGCTGGGCGGGATCGGCGGCGCACCGGGCGTCGACATCCTGCCCGTACGGGTGCTGAACCAGCTCGGCTCGGGTAGCTCGACCGTCGTCGCGGCCGGCATCGACTGGGCGGTCGCTCACGGCGCCGACGTCGTGAACCTCAGCCTCGGCGGGCCCCAGTCGGCCGCGGTGACGGAAGCGATCGACGACGCGGTCGCGGCGGGCGTGACAGTGGTCGCTGCCGCGGGCAACTGCGGTGACCCGAACCAGCTGAGCAAGTGCGTGGCGCTGAACGGACCGTCGTTCCCCGCGGCGCTGCCCAATGTGATCGCGGTCGGGGCGCTGACGACGGGCGAGAACACACGCGCGTCGTTCTCCAACAACAACACCTACATCGACATCACGGCGTCGGGAACGAACGTCGACTCCACGGTGTCGACCGGCGCCACGACCTACGGCACGAAGAGCGGCACCTCGATGGCGACGCCGTTCGTGAGCGCGGTGGCCGCCTTGATCCTGAGCGGGTGCTCGATGACGCCGGCAGACGTGCTCGCGACGATCCGGGCCTCGGCAACCGTGACGGTGTCAGGATTCGCCGACCCTACGCTCGAGCTGGTGGACGCCGGCGCGGCGGCCGCCGCCTGCTGACCCGGTGGGCGCGGTCCCGCCCTGTCCACGCCGGGACCGCCGCGACCACCGATGGTGATTCACGGTTGTACGGCACTGCGTGCGTTCCCGCCAGCGGACGTACGCGACAAACCACCCAGACGACGCGAGGACCCGGCGCGGTGCCGCGACCCGCTCGTCAGGCGAAGTAGCTGATGACGACCTGGCCGTTGCCCGCCTCGAAGTCGGGGGTGAGCTCGACGCCCGACGGCCCGGAGCTGGAGCCCCCGCTCCCGCCGCCGGCGGCGACGGCGACGCCCGGTTGGCCGCCGGGCCCGCCGACGTGGCCGGGCCCCCCCCACCACCACCACCACCGCTGGCCAGGGCCTGCGAGCCGCCCGCGCCGCCGGCCGCGGCCCCTGCGGCCGGGCCGGCGCCGCTCCCGGGGCCATCGGCCTGGCCCGGGATTCCGAGCCCCGGCACGCCACCGCCGGCGCCGCCACCCCCGCCGGCCACCACGAGCCGGGAGGAGCCCCGGCGCACCTCGGACGAACCACCCCCGCCGCCGCCGGCGTCACCCAACCCCGCGCCCGCGCCCCCGGTGCCACCCGGCGCGCCGCCCGTACCGCCCGCACCGCCGAGCTGGCCGCTCGAGGGGAACCCGGCGCAACCCACCGGCACCCGCAGCACCTCGCCCGGGCTCACGAGCACGGCTGCCACCGCCCGTGCGCCCTTCCCGCCGGCGACCCCGCCGCTCCCGCCGCCCTGGGCGGCGCGGGCGTCGATCGCGATCGCGGTCACGCCGGCAGGCACCTGCCACCGGGTACCGCTCGCGCCGCACGCCGTGAAGGGGACGCTATGGAGGGACTTCTGCGGCGGTCCCGCCGGTGGGACGCACGCCGCCAGCGCGACCGTTGCGGCGGCGCCCGCGACGAGCAGCGACCGCCGCATGCGCCCCGGGGAGAAGGAGGTCATGGGCCTGCCCTGGCTCGAATCCGACAAGTCGGTCGAAGATCTACAAGAGGGACGGCGATCCGGCGAGCGTCGGCCTGGGCCCGCCGCTACTGCCCGTAGAACACCCGTTCCACGACCTTGCGCGCCCGTCGGGTCACCCGGCGGTAGTCGTCGCGCAGCGTGGCGTGCGGGCGGTGCACGTAACCGAGGAGGCGGCCGAGCTTCTCGCCCTCGGTCCCGGTCGGGAGCGAGTCACCGGGATTGCCCGTCAGCAGGTAGCGCGCGTTGCGGGCCCGTTCGCAGAATCGGTACGACTCCTCGAGCGCCTCGGCGTCGGCGGGGTCGAGCAGGTCGGCGTGGCGCAGCCGGTGCAGCGCCTCGATCGTCGACGCCGCCCGCACCTCCGCATGCGTCGCGCCGTGGCAGAGCTGGAGGAGCTGCGCGGTGAACTCCACGTCGGAGAGCGATCCCCGACCGAGCTTGAGGTGGAACTGGGGGTCCTCGCCCGGCGGGATCCGCTCACGTTCGATGCGTGCCTTCATCCTCCGCACCTCGCGCACGCCGTCTTCCGGGAAGGGCCGCTGGAACACGAACGGGGCGACCATTCCCGCGAAGCGGTTCCCGAGCGCGGCGTCGCCCGCCACCGGATGCGCCTTGAGCAGCGCCTGGAACTCCCAGGTGAGCGCCCAACGCTCGTAGTAGGTGCGGTACCCCGACAGGCTGCGCGCCAGCGGCCCCTGCTTTCCCTCGGGCCGGAGGTCGGCGTCGATGCGGAACGTCTGGCCCTCGGCGGTGGTGGCGCCGATCTCGCGCATGAGGGCTTCGGCCGTGTGCTCGGCGGCGTCGAAGTCGCCGGGTGTCTCGCCGTCGTAGACGAACAGCACATCGATGTCGGACGCGTACGAGAGCTCGCCTCCGCCGAAGCGCCCCATCCCGATCACCGCGAACGGCACCTGCGGATCGAGCGCCGCGAGCGCCGCTTCCACGCACGCCTCGGCCAGATGGGTGAGCTCACGCTCCACCGTCTCGAGATCCGCGAATCCGAGCACGTCACGGCTCGCGATCCGGAGCAGCTCGCGTCGCTTGAAGCGGCGCAGGCCGGCGCGGCGCTGCTCGGTGTCGGCCCGCCACGTGAGCGTGCCGAGCGCCTCCTCCACGAGCTCGGCGCGGGTCTTCTCGTGCGCGAGCGCGTCGTCGTCGCCGAGCACCTCGACGAACGCCGGCTGGCGGCGCAGCCCGTCGCCGAGCACCCGGCCCGACCCGAGGAGCCGGCAGGTGCGCTCGGCGGCGCCGGGCGACTCGCGGAACGTCGTCGCCAGGGACGCCGACCGCGCCGGCCCCTCGGCGAGGCGCCGCAGCTGCAGCAGCCCGAGATCGGGGTCGGGAGCCGCCGACAACCAGCTCAGCACGACCGGCAGCAACTGCTGCATCACCTTCGATCGGCGGGTCAGACCGGCGGCCAGCTCACGCAGCGCGGCGCGGGTCGAAGCGACGTCGAGGAATCCGAACGCGGCCAAGCGGGTCTCGGCGGCGCCGGCAGGGAGCGGGCCGGCGCCCGCGAGCGTGTCGAGGATCGGCGCGAAGAAGAGCCGCTCGTGTGTGAGGCGCACCCGTGCCCGCTGGGTGCGGTAGTCGGCGTCGAAGCGCTCGACCGCGCTCTCGTCGCCGTGATCGCGGTACCCGAGCACGCGCGCGATGCGGGTGCGGGCGCCCACGTCCGCGGGCAACGTGTGGGTCTGCTGCTCGTCCCACAGTTGCAGGCGGTGCTCGATCGTGCGCAGGGACCGGTACGCCTCGTCGAGCATGCCGGCGTCTTCCTGCTCCACGTACCCGCCCCCACCGAGGGCGGCGAGGGCTTCGAGCGTGTTCGCGGATCGCACCGACTCGTCCTGGCGGCCGTGCACGAGCTGGAGGAGCTGCACCGCGAACTCGATGTCGCGGATCCCGCCCCGTCCTCGCTTGAGCTCGCGGTCGGTGAGGCCGCGCCGGGCCGTCTCGCTCTCGGCGCGGGCCTTCATCACCCGGATCTCACGTACGGCGTCGGGATCGAGGACGTCGGGCCACACGCGCGCGCCGGCGGCGGCCGCGAAGCGCCGCCCGAGGTCGAAATCGCCGGCAACGGGCCGCGCCTTGATCAGCGCCTGGAACTCCCAGGTCCGCGCCCAACGGTCCCAGTACGCCTCGAACGACGACAGCGACCGGCTGAGGGGGCCGTCCCGTCCCTCGGGCCGGAGGTCGGCGTCGGTGCGGAACACGATGCCGTCGCTGCTCGCACCCGACATCGTGGCGAGCAGCTCACGCGCGACGCGCTCGGCGGCGGTGTTGTCGCCCTCGTGCAGGAACATCACGTCGACGTCGCTGGCGTAGTTGAGCTCGCGGCCGCCGAGCTTCCCCATGCCGATCACCGTGAGCGGCATGTCGGAGTCGACGATCGCGAGCCCGGCTCGCAGGCACACCTCGGCGAGCCCGGCCAGCTCGCGCCCCACCGCGGGGAGATCGGCGGCGCCGAGGAGGTCGCGGGTCGCGATGCGTAGGAGCTCGCGGCGCTTCCAGCGCCGGAGCCCGACGGCCGAGTGGTCGTCGTAGCCGTCCCAGGAGGTGGTGAAGGCGTCGACGCCGTGCTCGACCGCGAACGCCTCGGGGTCGCGGAGAGGATCGAGGAGGGCGGGGTCACCGGTGATCGCGGTGGTCAGCGACCGCGACGCGCACGCCAGCGCCACGAGGCCGTCACGCAGGAGGGGGCGCTCCACGAGCTCGCCGCCGAGCCGGGGGTGGGTCTCGACGAGCCGCTCGAGCGCGGCGCGGGCCAGGCCAGGGTCAGCGGCGCGTTCGATCCCCCCGACGAGCTCGGGTGCCTCCAGGACGGCGGTCACCCGTCAAGTGTCGCATCGGAGGTCGGGGTGCCCACCCGCCCCGTATCCTTTGGGCATGCCCCGGCTGCGCCTCGCCGCCGCTCAGCTCGACCTCGTGGTCGGTGACCTCGGGGGGAACGCCGAGCGCATCATCACCGCCTACGAGCGGGCCGAAGCCGCCGGCTGCGACCTCGTCGCCTTTCCCGAGCTCGCGGTGACGGGCTACCCGCCCGAGGATCTCCTCCTGCGGCCGAAGTTCATCGAGGCGGCGCACGAGACGCTCGAGAAGGTGGCGGCCCGCACGGGCCGGGCGGCGGCCGTGATCGGGTTCCCGCACGCCGGGCGCGACCTCACCAACGCCGCCGCCGTGGCCGCCGGCGGCAGCGTGCTCGGCGTGTACCACAAGCACCTGTTGCCCAACTACGCCGTCTTCGACGAGCAGCGCTACTTCGCGCCGTCGACGGTCGACGGCCCGCTGTTCGTGGTCGGCGGCGTGCGCGTCGCCGTCACGATCTGCGAGGACGCGTGGAGCGCGACCGGCCCGATCCTCACCCAGGCGGCGGCGGGCGCCGAGCTCGTCGTCAACATCAACGGCTCGCCGTACTACGCGGGGCGGCTCCGCGAGCGCGAGACGATGCTCGCCACTCGCGCCGCCGACGCCGACGTCCCGCTGCTCTACGCCAACCTCGTCGGCGGACAAGACGAGCTCGTCTTCGACGGCGCGTCGATGCTCTTCGACGAGACCGGACGGCTCGTCGCCCGCGCCCGCCAGTTCGTCGAAGACCTCTTCATCGTCGACGTCGACGTGAAGGCGGCCTTCCGCCGCCGGCTGCTCGAGGGGCGCCACGTGGCCCCGGCGACGGCGCCGCTCCCCGAGGTGCGGGTGAGCGACGCCCGCCTGGGGGAGCGCGCCCGTGAGCCTCGCGTGGAGCCCGTGCTCCCGCCGGTGCAGGAGGTCTACGAGGCCCTGGTGCTCGGGACGCGCGACTACGTCACCAAGAACGGCTTCACCGACGCGGTCATCGGGCTCTCGGGTGGGATCGACTCGTCGCTGGTGGCCACCATCGCCGTCGACGCCCTCGGCCCGGAGCGCGTGCTCGGTGTGCTCATGCCGTCGCGGTACTCCAGCCCCGGCAGCGTCGCCGACGCCGAGACGCTCGCCGCCAACCTCGGGATCCGGACGATCACGGTCCCGATCGAATCGGCGCACGCGGCGTTCCTCGACCTGCTCGCCGAGCCCTTCGCCGGCACCGAACCCGGCACCGCCGAGGAGAACATCCAGGCGCGCGTGCGCGGCACCATCCTGATGGCGCTGTCGAACAAGTTCGGCTCGCTCGTGCTCACGACGGGCAACAAGAGCGAGCTCGCCACCGGCTACTCCACCCTCTACGGCGACATGGCCGGCGGCTTCTCGGTCATCAAGGACGTGCCGAAGATGCTCGTGTACGCGCTCGCCCGCGATCGCAACGAGCGCGCCGGGCGGGATCTCGTGCCGGAGGCCGTGCTCGAGAAGCCGCCGAGTGCCGAGCTCCGGCCCGGCCAGAAGGACAGCGACTCCCTCCCCGAGTACCGCGAGCTCGATCCCATCCTCGAGGGCTACGTGGAGCACGACCTCTCGGTCGCGGAGCTCGAGGCGGCCGGCTTCGACGGCGATCGGGTACGCCAGGTGGCCAGGCTCGTCGATCGCAGCGAGTACAAGCGGCGCCAGGCGCCGCCGGGCGTGCGGGTGTCGCCCAAGGCCTTCGGGAAGGATCGGCGCCTGCCGATCACGAACCGCTGGCCCGGCTGAGGCGACGCTCCGATCCTTGCGGGTCACCCGGCAGTTCCCCTTCGCCGCCGAAGGCGCGCTCGTGCTCGCCGCGTTCCTCTTCGGCGTCACGTTCGTCCTCGTGCAGGACGCGATCGAGGACATCACGCCCACCGGCTACGTGACCCTGCGCTTCCTCATCGGCGCAGCGGCGCTGGCGCCGTTCGCCTGGGTGATCGCCCGCCGCCGTCGCGAACCGGCGCGACTGTTGTGGAGCGCGGGCACGATCGCCGGTCTGCTGTTGTTCGCGGCCTACCTCACCCAGACCGTGGGTCTCCAGTACACCGAGTCGTCGACGTCGGCGTTCATCACCGGGCTGTACGTGGTGTTCACGCCCATCATCGAAGCGATCGCGCGGCGCCGAGTCCCGCCGGCCGGCGTGTCCACCGGGATCGGGGTCGCGACCGTCGGCCTCTTCCTGCTCACGGGCGCCGAGCTCGCGCTCGGGCGCGGTGAGCTGCTCACCCTCGCGTGCGCGGTCCTGTTCGCGGGGTGGATCGTCTACCAGGGCAGCTACGCGAACCGGCTCGACACCATCCCCTTCACGACGGTGCAGATGAGCGTGCTCGCGCTCGTGTCGATCCCCCCGACGGCCGTCACCGGCATCGGCCAGCTCACTGGCGTGGCGCTCTTCGCCGCCGCCTTGACCGGGATCGCGTGCTCGTCGGGCGCGCTGAGCCTCCAGCTGTACGGCCAGCGGCGGGTGAGCCCCAGCCGGGCGGCGCTGATCCTGCTGCTGGAGCCCGTGTTCGCGGGCGTCGCGGGCTACGTGGCGGGCGAACGACTCGGAGCGGTGAAGCTGACCGGCGCCGCCGTCATCCTGGTGGGCATCGCGATCGCGGAGCTCGTGCCGGACGCGCGAGGGGCATCGCTACGATCCGCCCGACGGACGGCCACGCGAGAGCGAGGAGGCGGTCGATGAGGCGGCGGCTCGTGGTGCTCGGCGTCCTCGCGGCGCTCGCGCTGGTCGCGTGCAGTGGCGGCGACGACGGTGACGGCGCCGCGCCCGTGGTCACCGGCGGCGGCGGGAACGGCGACGATCCCGGAAGCGGCGACGTCGAGCCGTGTGAGCTCCTGTCCACCGAGGAGGTTGCGGCCGCGGCGGGCAACCCGGTCGGGGAGGGCGCCGCCGACATCGTCACCGCGACCTGCAGCTGGGACGCCGCGCCCGATGCCACGACCGTCGGTGTCACGTTCCTCGCGTTCGGCGTCCCCCGGATCTGCGCCGAGGGCCTCGCGGCCGACTCGGCCAACGAGCCGGTCGAGGGCTTCGACGACCCTGCGTTCTGGACGTTCGTGCCTGCGGGCGGCGGCACCGGGAGCCTGGCGGTGTGCACGGAGGGCGGCCAGCTCATCGTGACCGTGACGGCCGGTGCCGGCGCGGCAGTCGACGAGGCCGCGTTGCGCGCCACCGCCGAGACGCTGACCGGGCACGCGATCGCCCGTCTCTGAGCACGCCGCCACCGGTTCGAGACCAGTCGGTGCAACCGCGCGCGTCCGCGACGGTCAGGGGCACCATCGCATACACATCGGTAGGATTCGGACGAACGCGCGACACGGAGCGCGGCGACCCGAGGGCAGGGAGTGGGATGGGCAATCGGCTGTCTCGAACCGTCGCTCCGAATTCGTCGCTGCCGCACCGGCACCCGGCTCCGGACCGCGTCCATCCGGGCAACGGCCCGGTCGTCGTCAACTCCGAGATCCGAACCCGGCCGCGACCTGAACGGGCAGCCGAGAACGAACGAACGGCAGAAAGGGACTGACATGCGACGTGTTGTGTTGATCGCAGCGCTCGTGGTGCTCGCGCTGGCGGCGTGCGGCGGCGACGACGGTGACTCGGGCTCCGGAGGCAACGGCAACGGCGGGAACGGTGGCGGCACCGCTGCCGACACCCCCGACGTGAGCGGCGACGTCGACGTGTGCGAGCTCCTCACGACCGACGAGGTGGAGGCGGCGATCGGCAACGAGGTGAACGACGCCCGGCCCGACATCGCCAACTCCTGCGTGTGGGGCACCGACGACCCCGAGCAGCGCAGCGTGAGCGTCCACCTCCTGATCGGGCCGTCGCAGGACCAGTGCGTCTCGGCGCTCGAGGGTGACGCGGACCTGACCGAAACCGACCAGTTCGGCGTTCCCGCGTTCACGTCGTTCAACCCGGCCGTCGGCGGCCTCGCCGACGTCGTTGCCTGCACCGACCAGGGCCAGCTCCAGGTCATCGCCAACGGCGGCGTCAGCGAGACCGGCAACGAGGCCGAGCTGCGCAGCGCGGCCGACGAGCTCGCCCAGCAGGCGCTCGACCGTCTGTGACCTGCTTGACCGGTCGGTCAAGTAAACGGAAGAATCACGCCCGTGACCGAACCCAGCGCACCCCGAGCCGCCTTTGCGCCCTGGGACCGGCGGGAGCTGCCTGGTCTCTTCGGCGTCGTCGAATCGGCCCGCCGGGTCGGCAACTACAAGTGGATCGAGATGCGCCTGTTCGAGGCCCTCGGCGGGTGGGTCGCCACCGTCCCCGAGCTCGACGTGAAGCTCGTGCTCGGCCGGCAGTGCTACCACCACGCGTGGCACGCCGAGCTCTGGAACAAGCGCCTGCCCGAGCTGCGCGAGATGAACACCGAGCGACTCACGCAGCCGCCGAACGAGGAGATGGTCGCGTTCGTCGACGCGCTGCGCGATCCCGAGGCGCCCGAGCTCACCATCGAGAAGCTCGTCGGCGTGTACCGCGTGCTGCTGCCGCGCAAGATCGCGGCGTACACGTTCCACATGAACGCCACGAGCAAGATCACCGACGCGCCTACGATCCGATCGCTCAACTTCATCCTGCAGGACGAGCTGGAGGACTGGCGCGAGGGGGAGATGCTGTTGCAGTCGCTGATCCAGACGCCCGAGCAGGTGGAGCGGGCGACGCGCCGTCAACAGGAGCTGGAGCAGCTGATGGTCGGGGCCGGAGGGATCACCGGCCCGGGTAGTCTGGGGAACGCGGACGGAACGGCCGTAGCGGTGGGTGAAGCCACCGAAGAGGCCAGCCAAGGAGTTGGTGTGGGATGAAGAAGATCCTTCCGGTCGACGAGCTCGCGCGCGACTCCCGGTTCGTCCGGGCGCGCATCGAAGACGCGATCACCGACCCCCGCCAGGCTCGGCTGGCCGAGCGCAACACCGGGTCGGCGAAGCTCGAGCCGGACCGTCCCGCCGCCGGCGACCGTGCCCGCCAGCTCATGCACGGCATCTTCGTGGGCGAGATCCAGGCGCTCGAGGGCGCCGGGCGCACCACCTTCGATTTCGACGACGAAGAGGTGCCCTTCCAGCTCAAGCTCGACATGGCCCGCCAGTGCTGGGACGAGTCGCGCCACTGCGAGATCTCGGTAAAGCTGGCCGAGCACATGGGCACGGAGATCGGTGAGTTCACCGAGGCCACCTTCTTGTACGAGGCCGCGTGCGCGCCGGACCCGCTGCTGCGACTCACCGGCGTAAACCGCGCGCTCGAAGGACTCGCCATCGACGTGTTCAACACGATGAAGGAGTTCGGCGACAGCTCGGGCGACCCGGTGCTCGCCGCCTGCGAAGACTGGATGCTCGCCGACGAGGTCACGCACGTGAAGATGGGATCCGACTGGCTGCGCCGTCTCACCGAGACGGACCCCGAGCGGAGGGAGCGGGCGCTCGAGTTCCAGCGCACCGTCGACAAGCTCTTCAGTCTCGGTGGCTTCCGGGGCGAGACCGACGAGAACCCGATCCAGCTGGCGCGGCGGTTCCGCGAGATGGCGGGCTTCTCCTCCGACGAGATCGACGAGCTCTCCGAGGTCGCGACCGAGGCGCAGCAAGAGGCCCGCGCCGCCGCCGGTCTCGCACCGTCGTCCTGACGCTGGCGCATTCGTAGATGGCGCGGGTTCAGATCTCACCGGAGACGTTCACGCTCGTCGAGTTCGACGCCGGGGTGATCGCCGGTATCACCGAGGAGCTGGCGGCGAAGGCGGGTGTGCCCGACGACGTCGACATCCGCATCGAGATCGACGAGGAGCTCCCGCTCCCGCTCACGGGCGCGACCGCCGACGTCGTCGACGGCGCCGTCGCGCTGTGGTTCGCCGGCGCCAACTTCGAGGACGGCCGGCACCGCACCAAGTTCGACGAGCCCGTCGCGCGCACCGAGCTCGCGATGAGCCTCCTGCGTGCCGGCGACCGGCTGAGCGACCGCTTCGCGGCGGCGCCCGACGACGAGGACCTCACCGACGGGCAGCGCCAGGCGTGGGACACCTTCGCCGAAGGTCGGGCGGCGCGGCTGGGGGAGGCGACCCGCCGCGTGCGGCGCCAGTACCTCTTCCGCCTGTACAACGGTTTCACCGACGTCGCCGACGCCGCCTTCGACCGGCTCTGGTCGGCCGACACGTTCACCTGGCCCGAGCTCGAGGAGCTCTGCGCCCGTTGCGCCGCTGCCGACCCGCGCCCCCAGCCCAAGGCCCGCGCCGCCGTCCGCAAGGAGACGCTCAAGAGCACGGGCTGAAACCCTTGTTTGTGCAGTTGCACCGGCTCGGTGACCGGTGCGGGCACAGACGAGGTCGCTACTCGAGATCCTGGGCGCTGATGGCCTCGAGGAGGTCGAGATCGGGAGGACGGGCGAGGAGGTCGCGGGCGGTCCGGGCCATCTCCACCGTCTCGGCGGCGTCGAGGTGGGCCCGGGCGGCTCGGGGTGAGACCCACTTCTCCACTACCACGAGGCGGCCCGGGTTGACGGTCGAGGCGACCAGGTCGACGTTGCGGCAGTCGCCCCGGTTGCGGGTCAGCACGACGTATTTGGCGAGGGCGGCGGCCAGCTCGGCCTCCCGTCCCGACCGGGCCTCGAAGACCCCCACCACCATGGCCAGCTCGACCTCGTCGGGCATTCTGCGGCTCCCGAGCTCCCCGGCGGTCGGCCCGGGCCGGTGGAATGGCGGTCCCGGCGATGTGGAAAAGTCTGCTTGACGGAGCCGGTATCGTAGCTGGGACGGCACGGGGATTTCAGGCGCTTGGGAACACGCGCCCCGTCTTCCCTCGTTGCAACAAGTAGCCCAAGGCCGGCCTCCGACGAAGGGTTCTCGTGGCGAAAGAGCGTGTCGAGCGGGACGAGGAAGATCTCGTCCGGCTCTATCTCACCGATATCGGGCAGTATCCCCTGCTCACCAAGGACGACGAGGTCCGCCTGGCCCAGGAGATCGAGGCCGGGAACGCGGCCCGCGAGGAGCTCCTGGCCGGCGGCAAGGAGCTGGCCGCGGCCAAGAAGCGGGAGCTCCGCCGGACCGCCCGCCACGGCGACGACGCCCAGCGCACGTTCGTGCAGTCGAACCTGCGGCTGGTGGTGTCGATCGCCAAGAAGTACCAGGCGTCGGGCCTGCCCCTGCTCGACCTCATCCAGGAGGGCAACCTCGGCCTGATGCACGCCGTCGAGAAGTTCGACTGGCGCAAGGGCTTCAAGTTCTCGACGTACGCGACCTGGTGGATTCGCCAGGCCATCACACGCGGGATCGCCAACACCGGGCGCACGATCCGCCTGCCCGTCCACGCCGGCGACACCCTCGCCCGGCTCCAGAAGGCCCGCTCGCGCCTCGAGCTCAAGCTCGGTCGCCCGGCCACGCTGGCGGAGCTGTCGGCAGAGGTCGAGATGCCCGAAGACAAGGTCACCGAAGCGCTGCGCTTCGCAGCCGAGCCGCTCTCGCTGAGCGAACCCCTCCGTGAAGACGGCGACGCCGAGCTGGGCGACATCGTCGAGGACCGCTCGGCCGAGTCGCCCTTCGAGGTCGCGGCGACGGCGCTGCTGCCCGAGGAGATCGAGAAGCTGCTGGGCCCGCTCGACGAGCGGGAGCGCCAGATCCTGGCGCTGCGCTTCGGCCTCGACCGGGGCGAGCCCCGCACGCTCGAGGAAGTGGGCGAGTACTTCAACCTCACCCGGGAGCGCATCCGCCAGATCGAGGCCCGGGCGATGTCGAAGCTGCGCCACCCGTCCGCCGACACCGGCGCCCGCGACCTGCTGGCGGTCTGACC
>DASUUL010000140.1:0-6330 GCA_036374115.1 Acidimicrobiia bacterium
GGGGAGAACTAGGCCGACTTGCGCGACCGGGAGCTCTTCTTGGTCGCCTTGGTGGTCTTCTTGGTGGTCTTCTTGCTCGTCTTGGCGGGCTTCTTGGTGGCGGCCTTGCGGGCGGGTCGCTCCGCGGCTTCGGCCTCGCCCCCCTTGCCGGCCCGGGCGAGGCTCGCCTCGAGCGCGGCCATGAGGTCGACGACCTTGGCGGGCTCCTCCACCAGGGGCTCGGCGACGATCTCCTCCCCCGCCGCCTTGCGGTCGATGAGGTCGAGGAGCTGCTCCCGGTACTGGTCCTGGTACTTCTCGGGCTCGAAGTCGCCCGACAACGTCGTGATGAGCTGCTCGGCCATCTCGAGCTCACGCCCCGTCGGCTCGACCTCACCGTCCTCGGGCAGACCCTCCACCTGGTCGGGCGGGATCACCTCGTCGGAGTAGCGCATCATCTCGATGCACAGCAGGTCGTTCAGCGGGCGGATGGCGACGAGGCGCTCCTTGCCCCGCATCACGAGGCGACCGACGGCCACCTTCTCGAGGTCCTTCATGGCCTCCACCAGCAGCCGGTAGGGCTTGGCCGCGGCGCGGTCGGGCACGAGGTAGTACGGCTGATCGAAGAAGATCGGGTCGATCTGGTGGAGGTCGACGAAGTCCTCGATCTCGATCGTGCGGCTGGCCTTGGGCGCCAGGGCCTGCATCTCCTCGTCCTCGACCACCACGTACTGGCCGGGCGAGACCTGGTAGCCCTTGACGATGCGCTCGGCGGGCACCTCCTCGCCGGTGGCCTCGGAGACCTTCCGGTACCGGATCCGCGACCCCGTGCCCTCCTCGAGCTGGTTGAAGCGGACATCCTGGGACTTCGTGGCCGAGACGACCTTGACCGGCACGCTGACCAGGCCAAAGCCGATGTTCCCGCTCCAGATGGTGCTCGGCACTCGTCCCACCTCCTCGTTCTCGCTCGTTCTCGCCCGCCCGCTCTTGCACCGGCAAACACTAGTTTCGCCCGTCGTGGCCCCCCGGTGCACCATGCCCGGTGTTCCCCCCGCAGTTGCAGGGGATTCGCCCCGTTGAGCCCGCCGCGGGCCACCGACGTCACCATCGACGGCCGCCGCCTCCGGCTCTCGAACCTCGGGAAGGTGATGTACCCGACGACCGGCTTCACCAAAGCCGGGGTCGTCGACTACTACGCCCGGGTGGGCGGCGTGATGGTGCCCCACCTGCGGGACCGGCTCGTCACGATGGTCCGATATCCCGACGGGGTGGAGGGCGGCTCGTTCTTCGAGAAGCGCTGCCCCGGCCACGCGCCGGCGTGGATGCGCCAGGCGACGGTCGACGATCTCACGCAGTGCGTCGTCGACGACCTCCCGTCGCTGGTGTGGATGGCCAACATGGCTGCGCTCGAGCTGCACACGCTGCAGGCGACCGCGACCCACCCCGACCGGCCGACGGCGATGGTCTTCGACCTCGACCCCGGCGAGCCCGCCGGGGTCCTCGACTGCGGCCGGGTCGGCGTCGAACTGCGCGACGTCCTCGCCGAGCTCGGCCTGACCAGCGTGGTGAAGACGTCGGGCTCCAAGGGCCTCCACGTCGCGGTGCCGCTCAACACACCCGGCGTCACCGCCGACGCGACGAAGTCGTTCGCGCTCGCGCTGGGCCAGCTCCTCGCCAAGCGCGACCCGAAGCGGGTCACGACGGTGATGAAGAAGGAGAACCGGCCCGGCAAGGTGTTCGTCGACTGGAGCCAGAACGACCGCCACAAGACGACCGTCTGCGCGTACTCGTTGCGCGCCCGGCCGCACCCGACGGTCTCCACGCCCGTGACCTGGGGCGATGTCGAGGACGCCCTCGACGCCGGCGACGAGGATGCGCTCAACTTCGTGACCGACGACGTGCTCGCGCGCGTCGAGCGCGAGGGCGACCTCTACGCCGCCAACCTCGAGCTGCGCCAGGAACTACCCGCCTTGGGCTGAGCGCCCGCCGCCACCGGATCCCGGCTACGTCGTGTCGATGGGCGTCTGCTGGTGCAACGCCAGCTTCCACGCGCGCGCGTTCTCCACGTACGTGCTGCTCATCAGGGCGACGTACTCGGGCTGCCCCTCGCGATGCGCCGTCGCCCGGTACGTGATGACGGCGCTGCGCTCGGTGAACCGCACGACGTGCGGATCCTCGATGCGGAACGCGGCCCACGGCGGGGCGGCGTCGATCTCCTTGAGCGCGCGCTCCTTCGTGAGCACTGTGCCCGGGAAGACCATGATCGCGTGCGGCGTGAGCACGTCGGCGAAGAAGTCGGCGGCCCGGTCGCTCGAGAGCGCCCGCCACGCGTCGCAATCGAGCGCGAGGAGCGCATGCTCCAGCTGCCGGTCGTCGACGGGAGGATTCACCGTCATGCGGCACGCCTACCCCCACCGCCCGGCGCGTATGCCTCCTCCCGGTATGGTCGCCGGTCGTGGACGGCGCCGGATTGGTGTTCGTGACCAGGACGCTGCCGGCGGGCAGCCTCGAGCCGCTCCTGGACGCGGGCTATCGCGTGCTGGGACCGGGTGCCGCCGATCCTCGCGACCCGGCGGGCGTCGATCCGTCGCCGGGGCCCGACGAGCTGCGCAAGGCAGTGGCCGGCGCCGACGGTCTGGTCTGCCTGCTCACCGACCGCATCGACCGCTCGGTGATCGAGGCCGGCGCCGGCCGGCTGCGAGTGATCGCGAACGTCGCGGTCGGCCACGACAACATCGACCTCGGGGCCGCCCGGCGGGCGGGCATCGTCGTGTGCAACACGCCGGGCGTGCTCGACGAGACGACGGCGGATCTCGCGTTCGCGCTGATCCTGGCCGCGTCCCGCCTGATGAGCGAGGCCGAGGCCGACCTCCGCGCCGGGCGGTGGACCGGCTGGGACGTCACGGAGTACCTCGGCCACGACGTACACGGGGCAATCCTCGGCGTCGTCGGGTGGGGGCGCATCGGGCAGGCGGTGGCCCGCCGGGCCGCCGGCTTCGGCATGCAGGTCCTGCACCACACGCGCCGTCCCACGGGCGAGCCGGGCTGCATCGCCGACCTGGACCACCTGCTCGGCGTTGCCGACGTCGTCACGCTGCACGTGCCGTTGACGGCCGCGACCCGCCACCTCGTCGACGCCCGCCGGCTCGCGCTCATGAAGTCGACCGCGGTGCTCGTGAACACCGCCCGGGGCCCCGTCGTCGACGAGGAAGCGCTTGCGGACGCCTTGCAGGCGGGGCGCCTCTTCGCCGCCGGCCTCGACGTCTACGAGCACGAGCCCGCGGTGCACCCGCGGCTCCTCGACGCGCCGCGGACCGTCCTGCTGCCCCACATCGCCAGTGCCAGCGTGGCGACGCGCACGGCCATGGGCCGCCTGGCCGCTCGGTCGGTCGTCGAGGTGCTCGCGGGGCGGCGGCCGCCGACGGTGGTCACCGCCGGCGGCTGATCGCGTCGCCGATCCGTCCCCACCGGCGGGCCGGGAAGTGCTTACATCAATGGCCGTGACCCCGCCCCGCGTCCCGCGCGACGCCCAGCGCAAGCGGCTCTACCAGGCCGAGCACCCGCTGCCGTCGAGCCCGTTGCCCGGCCTCGACGCCTGCTCCGGCTTCGCCGACCGGGTGGTGGGGACGCTGTGGTGGTACGCCCGTTTCCCCGAGCACCGCCTCGACCGGATCCCCCGGCTCCGCCCCGGCCACGGTGCCCGCCAGGCGTTCTACCGCGAGGACCCCGACGGCCCCACGATCACCCTCCCCCGCCGCTACCGCACCAAGGGCGTGATGCTCCACGAGCTCGTCCACTGGGCGATGTCCGACGACCACGACCTCCCCCACCACGGCCGCACCTTCGCCCGGCTCCTGCTCGACATGACGCTGGAGTTCGCCGGCCCCGACCGGGCCGACCTGTTGGCGCAGTCGTACCGGGAGCACAAGGTGCACGTGGCGAAGCCCGCCCGCATCGGCCCCGACGGACGCCTCCGCTACGGCTGGGACGAGCGCCTCCGCCTAGGCAAGGGCAAGCGGCTGGCCGTGTGCCACGTGGGTCGGGGCGGCGCGCCGATCGCGAGCACCGGTGTGTACGAGGGCAGCGACCGGTCGGGCAAGGTGCTGCGCGTGCGCGTGGGCGCCGCCGCCCGCCCGCTGCGCATCCCCCTCTCGACCGTCTGGGACGTCCGCGCCGCCCGCTGATCCGCCGCACCTGCCTCGCCACGTTCTGGCGCGTGACGCGCTACGACACGCGCTCGACGATCATGGCCATGCCCTGGCCGCCGCCGACGCACATGGTCTCGAGGCCCACGGTCTTGCCGGCGTCTTCGAGGCCGTTGAGCAGGGTCGTCATGATGCGGGCGCCCGTCATCCCGAAGGGGTGACCGAGCGCGATCGCGCCACCGTTGACGTTGAGCTTGTCGTACGGGATGCCGAGGTGCTTGGCCGACGGCACGATCTGGGCCGCGAACGCCTCGTTGATCTCGACGAGGTCGACGTCGTCGATCGTGAGCCCGGCGCGCCCGAGCGCCTGGCGGCTCGCCTCGATCGGGCCCAGCCCCATGATCTCGGGATTCAGCGCGGTCACACCGCTCGACACGATGCGCGCCAGCGGCGTGATACCCAGCTCCCGCGCGCGGGTGTCGCTCATCACGATCACGGCGGCGGCGCCGTCGTTCAGCGGGCACGCGTTGCCGGCGGTCACCTTGCCGTCGGGGCGGAAGGCGGGCTTGAGCGTGGCGAGCTTCTCGACGGTCGTGTCGGGGCGGGGACCGTCGTCCTTCGAGACCGTCGTGCCATCGGGCAGCTCCACCGGCGTGATCTCCCGGTCGAAGAACCCGTTCTGCTGCGACTCCACCGCCCGGTTCTGCGACAGGCAGGCGAACTCGTCCATCTCCTCGCGCGTCACGTTCTTGAGCTCGGCCACGTTCTCGGCCGTCTGGCCCATGGCGATGTAGATGTCGGGCAGGCCCTCCGGCGGGTCCCAGTCGCCCTGGCCCCCCTCGGACCGCTTGGCGGTCCGCAGCGCGGGCTCCTGGAACTTCGGGTTCTGGGTGTCGGGCCAGCTGTCGGAGTTGCCCTTGGCGAAGCGGCTCACCGTCTCGACGCCCGCGGCGATGAACGCGTCGCCCTCCCCGGCCTTGATCGCATGGGCGGCCATCCGGATGGTCTGCAGCGACGACGAGCAGTACCGCGTGATGGTGCAGCCGGGCACGTCGTCGAGGCCCGCCAGCACGCTCACCACCCGCGCCTGGTTGAAGCCCTGCTCGCCCCCCGGGAGGCCGCAGCCGAGCATGAGGTCGTCGATCTCGGCGGGGTCGAGGGCCGGGACCTTGGCCAGCGCCGCCTGCACGATGGTGGCGGCGAGGTCGTCGGGGCGAAGGTCGACGAGCGAGCCCTTGAAGGCCCGCCCGATGGGGCTCCGGGCGGTGGCGACGATGACGGGCTCGGGCATGGATCTGCCTCCGGGGGCTTCGGGGTCGGTTTCGGCGGCCGTCTCGGCGGTCGATTTCGACGCCGACGATAACCTCCCGCCGCATGCACGAGGGAAGTCGTCGGGCCATCGCCGCAGCCTTCGTGGCCAATCTCGGCATCGCGATCGCGAAGTTCGTCGGCTTCGTGTTCACGGGAGCGGCCTCGATGCTGGCGGAGGCGATCCACTCCGTGGCCGACACCGGCAACCAGGGCCTGCTCTTCCTCGGTGGCGCCCGGGCGCGGCGGGCCCCGACGCCCGAGCACCCCTTCGGCTACGGGCGCGAGCGCTACTTCTGGGCGTTCGTCGTCTCGGTCGTGCTCTTCACGGTCGGCGGCCTGTTCGCGATCTACGAGGGCGCCGAGAAGCTCCGCCATCCCCACGAGCTCGAGTCGCCCGCATGGGCGTTCGTGATCCTCGGCGTCGCGATCGTGCTCGAGGCCTTCTCCTTCCGCACCGCGGTGCGCGAGGCGAGCCACGTGCGCGAACGCCAGGGATGGTGGGAGTTCGTACGCCGCTCCAAGAGCCCGGAGCTCCCGGTCGTGCTGCTCGAGGACCTCGGGGCGATGCTCGGGCTCCTGTTCGCGCTCGCAGGCGTGACCCTCTCGGTCGTCACCGACGAGCCCCGCTACGACGCCGCCGGCAGCCTCGCCATCGGCACACTCCTCGTGGTGATCGCGATCGTCCTCGCGATCGAGATGCGTAGCCTGCTCATCGGAGAGTCGGCGTCCCACAGGGTGCAGGCCGAGATCCGCACGGTCATCGAGGGCGCCCGGGAGGTGCACCGGATCATCCACCTCCGCACCCTGCACCTCGGCCCCGACGAGCTCCTCGTGGCGGCCAAGCTCGACCTCGACGCACCCTCGGTGGATGCCGTGGCTCGGGCCATCGACGTCA
>DASUUL010000141.1:0-2149 GCA_036374115.1 Acidimicrobiia bacterium
CGCCGGTGCCGCGCCCACCGCGGCAGACTGGGACCGTATGGGCGTACCGATCGTGGTCGTCGTTGCGTTTCTCGCGGGGTCGATCCCCTTCTCGAACATCGCCGCCCGGCGCACCCGGGGCGTCGACCTCCGCGAGGTCGGCACCGGCACGGTGTCGGGCACGTCGCTGTACCGCGTCGCCGGGTTCGTCCCGTTGGCGGTGGCCGGGGTGTTCGACGTGGCCAAGGGCGCCGTCGGTCCGCTGCTCGCCGGCGACCGGCCGATGCTGGCGGCGGTGGCGGGAGGCGTCGCCGTCGCCGGGCACAACTGGTCGCCGTTCCTGCGGGGCGCGGGCGGCCGGGGTGTGGCTCCTACGCTGGGGGCCTTGCTGGTGAACGCCTGGCCCGGAGCGGTGCTGCTGCTGATCTGCATGATCGTGGGCAAGGCGCTGGGGGAGACCGGGGCGGGGACGTTCGTCGGGATCCTCGCCCTCGTCCCCGTGCTCGCGGCGCTGTACGGCGGGGCCGGCGCCGCCGCTGCCGGGTCGGTCGCCGTGCCCATGCTGGTGAAGCGCGCCATCGGCAACGCTCCACCCAGCGGTGCGCGTCTGCCCGCGTACCTCACGCGGGTGGTCTTCGACCGGGACGCCCTGCAACGCGCATGAGCGTCGCCGTCCTCGTCCGCCGCCCCGCCTACCGCGCCCTCCTCACGGGCCAGAGCGTCTCGGCGATCGGCGACTGGATGGCCACGGTCGCGTTCATGGTGCTGGTGCTCGAGGTCACCGGCTCGCCGCTGGCGGTGGGCGGGATCCTCACCCTGCGGCTCCTGCCCGCGGCCATCGGCGGACCCCTCGCGGCTCGGGCCGCACACCGTTGGGACCGTCGCCGCACCATGCTGGCGATGGACGCCGTGCGCGCCGCGATGGTTGCCGTCGTGCCGTTCGTGCGGGGGCTCTGGTGGATCTACCTGTGGGCGTTCCTGCTCGAGGTCGCCAGCCTCGTCTTCCTGCCGGCGCGCGACGCGTCCATCCCCGATCTCGTCGACGACGACCAGCTACCGCTCGCCAACGGCCTCGTGCTCGGGTCGTCGTACGGAAGCATCCCGATCGGTGCGGCGATGTTCGCGGCAGTGGCGGCCCTGCCGTTCGCCGACCTCGCCGGTCGTCCCCTGGCGCTCGTCTTCTGGGTCGACGCGCTCACGTTCCTCGTGTCGTTCGCGTTCCTGTCCCGGCTCACGAACCTCGGTTCGCCGCCCGCACTGACCGGTGAGGAGTCGGTCGGGTTGCGTGGCGCGTTCGCCATCCCCCTCGTGCGGGCGGTCATGCCGGCGGCGGCGGCGGTCGCCCTCGGCCTGGGCGCGCTCTTCTCGCTCGGGATCGTCTTCGTGCGCGACGTGCTCGACGCCGGCGACGTCGGCTTCGGCCTGCTGATCGCGCTCTTCGGGGTGGGAGCCGCCGGTGGCGTCGCCGTGCTCCAGCGCCAGCACGCCACCGATTCGCTCGTGACCACGCGTCTCGGCGTGGCCACCATCGGCGTGATCGTCGCCCTCTTCAGCCTGGCTCCGGCACTGTGGGTGGCGTTCCTGGGGGCGGTCGCGTTCGGCGCCGCCGCGGCCTACACGCTGGCCTCGGCGATGTCCGCGGTACAGAGCCGCCTCGACGGCCAGCAACGCGTGCTCGCGTTCGCGGCGTTCCACGTGGTCATCCGCGTCGCGCTCGGCCTCGCGGCCGTGGGCGCCGGGGTCGCCGGCGACCTGCTGGGATCCGTTCGCTGGCCCGTCGTCGGGCGCCTCGAGCCGTCGCGAATGGTGCTCCTGTGCTCGGGCCTGCTCGTGTTGGTGAGCGCGCTCCTCGTTCAGGAGCGCCATGTTCGTTCCGCCGCGAGCGACACCGTCGAGCCCGGATCGGAAGGACGGGCATGACGGTCGCCATCGTCACCGACAGCGCCGCCGCGCTCCCGCGCGAGCTCGTGGCCCGCCACCACGTGGCGGTCGTCCCGATGCGCCTCTTCGTCGACGGGGAATCGGTGCGAGAGGGCGAGCGCGATCTCGACGACCTGCTCGCCGCCGGTCAGGTGTCGACGTCGGGCCCCAATCCGGCCGAGTTCGAGGAGGCCATCCGGTCTCGCCTCGACGACGACGGGGTGCTCGTGCTCACGATCGCCGCCAGCAT